>JBEKZG010000150.1:0-7847 GCA_049510095.1 Occallatibacter sp. | reverse complement strand
CCAGAGCTTGAAGGGATTCTCTGTGCCTTCGTTGTTGAGAAGGTTCTTGTTGATTTCGGATTGGCGGGCTAGCTCGGCTGCCGCGCCGCCATCGCCTTCCACGGCTGGAAGGCTCTTGGCGTACTTGAGAGCGTTGGGGCCGGCCTGGAAGCAGCCGAAGATGCAACTGACGAGGGAGTTTGCGCCGAGACGGTTGGCGCCGTGGTACTGATACTCGCACTCGCCGGCGGCAAAGATGCCGGGGACGTTGGTCATCTGATTGAAGTCGACCCAGAGGCCGCCCATGGTGTAGTGCATGCCGGGGAAGATCTTCATGGGCTCGTCGTGCGGGTCGACGCCGACGAACTTCTCGTAGATCTCGAGGATGCCGCCGAGCTTGCGGTCGAGGGTCTCGCGGTCGATGTGGGTGAGGTCAAGATAGACCATGGGCTGGCCTTCAAGGCCCAAGCCGTGCTCGTAGACAACTTTGTGGATGGCGCGGGTGGCGACGTCGCGCGGGACAAGGTTGCCGTATTTCGGGTACCACTCTTCGAGAAAGTACCAGCGGTCGGATTCAGGAATCTGCTTGACGGGGCGTGTTTCCTTTGCGTTGCGCGGAACCCAGACGCGGCCGCCTTCACCGCGAGCCGACTCGGACATTAGGCGAAGCTTGTCTTCACCGGGGATGCAGGTGGGATGGACCTGGATGAACTCACCGTTGGCGTAGTAGACACCTTGCTGGAAGACGGCGGATTGGGCGGAGCCGGTGCAGACTACGGAGTTGGTGGACTTGCCAAAAATCGCCCCGTTGCCGCCGGTGGCCAGGATGATGGCGTCGGCGGGGAAGCTGCGCAATTCCATGGTGCGGAGGTCGAGGGCGGTGATGCCGCGGGCTACGCCTTTGGAGTCGATGATGGCAGAGAGAAACTCCCAGCCTTCGTACTTCTTCACCTTGCCGTCGGACTCGTGGCGGCGGACCTGCTCATCCAAGGCGTACAAAAGTTGCTGGCCGGTGGTTGCGCCGGCGAAGGCGGTGCGGTGATAGAGCGTGCCACCGAAGCGGCGGAAATCGAGCAAGCCCTCGGGGGTGCGGTTGAAGGGCACACCCATGCGGTCGAGGAGGTCGATGATGGCGGGCGCGGCTTCGCACATGGCCTTGACGGGAGTCTGGTTGGCGAGGAAGTCGCCACCGTAGATGGTGTCGTCGAAGTGCTGGGCGGTGGTGTCGCCTTCGCCTTTAAGATTTTTGGCGGCGTTGATACCGCCCTGCGCGCAGACGGAGTGCGACCGCTTGACGGGAACGATGGAAAACAGGTCAACCGTTCCGCCGGCTTCAGCGATCTTGATGACGGCCGCGAGCCCGGCGAGGCCTCCGCCAACGACGATGATTCTGGGTGATGCCATGAAGAGCCTTTCAGATAACAGATGGCAGATTACAGATGACAGTGAACAGCTTGCGAGGGGCGGCGATTACGGTGGTAGCGATAGAGCGTCCTGTTTAAAGCAGCGCGTACGGAGTTGTAGTGGATTCAAGGTGCAAATAGGCTGCGGCCTTGGGCGTTACGTCGTCGGGGGTGTTCTGGTATTTGGGTGAAATGAAGGCCCACATGCTGGCGAGTCCCATGACGGCGAGGGCAATGCCGAGCGCGAGGCATACATAGCCGAAACGCTTGCGGGCGGTTACGCCGGGGGTGATGCCCCACTTGGCGGCGAAAAGCCAGACGCCGTAAGAGAAATGCCAGCAGATGGCGATCATGGCGATGATGTAGACGGCCAGCATCCAGTGGTTGTTCAGTTCGTGCTGGACTTTGGCGAAGGCCATGTAGGGATGATTGGGCAGGTCGACACCGGTGAAGCGCTGGCGGTAGAGGTGCTGCGCGATATAGGCAAAGGCGATGAGGCCGGTGTAGCGCTGGGCGACGTACATCCAGTTGCCGGCCCAGGGGTAGTAGACAACGTTGGACTTGCCGCGGAGCCATATCCAGACGCCATAGACGGCGTGATAGAGGATGGGCAGGAAGATGAAGGCCCACTCGAGGACGCGGACGAGAGGCAGTCCGTTGAGGAACTTGACCTGATCTCCGTAGGCGATGGGGCCTTTGAGGGCTTCGAAGTTGGAGAGCAGGTGCTCGAGGAAGAAGGCGCCGATAGGGATGACGCCGAGGAGGGAGTGGAGCTTGCGCCAGAAGAAGGAGTTTCCCTTGCCGGCGCGCAACGGCGGGACGCCGCGACGGAGAGTTGGCGCGGCAGGATGTTGGGCAGTTGCCATGGAATTCGAGGCTCCTAGAGACGTGCGGTGAAGGGCTGTTCCAGATTGAGAGACAGAGAATCTTCGCTTAATTCCACAAGCATTATTGGTGTCGCACATCACACACGTCAAGGCAATGGCGCGCAAGCCGCGGCCTTGATGTTTTCCGCGAACTGCGGTGCTGGGCTCAAGCGCCCGAAAGGCCTGATGGAATTGAACGGAGTTCAGTTCAAACGGCTCGACTGCTGCGCCATGAAGATTTCTCTGTAGGCTCCGCCCTGCCGAATGATGACTCTCGCGCCGGAACTCACTGGATCGCTTTTCAACGAAGGCTCAAGTGCCGTGAAAAGTGTTTCCGCATCGGGTCCATAGAAAATCAAAGTCGTTGTTTCTGGAACTGAGACCCAACCGCGGTAGCGGCCAACACAGTTCGCCTTCACTCCTGCCGATAGCTTGTGCGCCAAGTGTGTGGTATTCATTCGCCGAGCAGCGGGGGTTGGTCGTCTGTCGAAGGCGAGTTCGACGAAGACTGCGCCCTCCGATTGCCCCATTACTCCGCTCAGCCCTCCATCGACCTGCGGGATTTCGTCCATTTTCGAGCGAATAGAGGCGAGGGTTTCTTTAGCAGTGGCGATTTCCTTTTCCCGGTCCATCCGTTTGAGTGACAGGATTTCGCTCTCCAGATTCTCCACCATGGTGGCAAGGTTGGGGTTGGGCTGCTTGGTACGCTCGGCGCGGGCCTTTCGAAACCATTCAACGGCCTTTGCGTCCTGGGCGGAATCCTGGAAAATCAGTGCACGCGAGCCGTAGGCACTTGCCAGTCCGGGATCTTCGGCGGGAAAAAGCTTAATGGCGCGATCGACGGACGCGTGTGCTTCCCGGAATTTTCCCATTCTTCTGTAGGTGTTCGCGATATTGTTCAGTACGCTGGCGAGGCGCGCGGGCTGTGTGCCGCGGGACTGCTCGCGTATGCGCAGAACACGCTCATAATGCTCCAATGACTCCGCGTGACGACCCTGCTCCGAACAAAGGACACCGAGATTTACCCAGGCGAAAGTCGCGGATTCAAGCTGCAGCTTGGCAGCACGCAAATCTGCAGCTTCCTTGTAGCATGCTTCGGCTTCGGCGGGGGAGCTATTGCGCAGGGCGTTGCCAAGGCTGAGGAGGACGCCGGGAAGCCGCGTGTCTCCAAGGCTGGCCCTGTGTATTTTAAGAGCGGCGCGTAAAGAGACCGCGGCATGGTCGTACAGGCCCATGTAGTTATAGCACTCGCCGATCTTTTGGAGCATGGCAGCCATCGCCGCTGGATCTGACTCCTGCTCAGCCAGGTCCATGGTCTGCTCCCAAAATAGGATTGCGCGCCGGTATTCGCCCAGTTTTTGCAAGACTTCGGCTGTCTGGTACGGATATTTGGCGGATTCCGTAAGATCGCTGTCGGCGTCTAAGAGAGCCGTGGCCTGCTCGCGAGCTTTTCTTGCCGCATCGGGCTTGCGCTGCTTTTGAAGCAACAGACTCTGGTTCAAGACGACGAGCGGAATCAGGTGGGCGGCTTCTTCTTTCGGCGCGGATTTTGCAAGTCCAAACGCAATGGTGAAGGCCTCGTCGGCCTCAGCAAACTTGCCCTCCTCTGTTGCTTTGGCCCCATAAGCGATGGTCGAGAGGGAGTCTTCCCAGGGCGCCTTTTCTGGGCGGGTGGCGGATCCTGGCCGGCCGCAATCAGTAGGGCGCGATCATACGATATCCGCGCGTTGCCAGCCCAGGACCAAGTGGTCTTGTCGTAGACGTTGCTGGTGAGAGACAGAGCCCGCGCGAGCCGTGTGCGGTCCTCCGTGAGGTAGAACCACACCGCCGCGAAATGGAGGTATGGGATGCTTGAACGGCGCGGAGTGTACGGTGGCTGCGTCCAGGAGTCAAAGGCTGCTTCGAGTTCTTTTGTGACCTCGGGCCTGCGCGGATACTCTTTGGCAGCCTCGGGTTTCTTGTCAAAGCCAGACAGGTGAGTCTTAACCAGCATGTGCGCCCAGAACAGGCACACAGCCATGTCGCTGCCCGGTCCGGCCTTGGTGATAGCGTAGCGTGCAAACTCAAGAGACTCCTGGTGACTGCCGTACCATCTCTCCGAGAGCGAGTTTACGATTGCCCGGTAGGCCGGCACGAGGTCGGGAGCCAGCGCTGTCGCCTTTTGGAAGGCATAGTGCTGGTGGGGAAGGGTTTGGCCAAAGATGGTCAGCGACCTCAGGATATAGGTGAATGCGGTGGGATCCTCGGGGTCCAACAGCTCCACCTTTTGCAAGGCCGCCAGTGCCTCCTTAATGTTCTCCGCCGCGTTGCGAAATCTTCCTTCCTCGACTTCGTCGCAGGTCCCGCTGCCGCGCGCCATTGAGGCTTGATCGGTGAAGAAGGCGCAACGAATCAGGAAAAGGTCAGCGGCTTGGGGTTCTGTGTCGCAGGCGAAGTCCAAAGCGGCGAAACGGATACTGGAGACGACGAGATTGAGGATGAAGATGCGGTCTTGCCAATCGTGCTCGGCTCGAGTTCGGGCAAGATACTGGCGGAGGCCGGTCAGGTTACCCTGTTTGACCTGCTGTTCGAGTTCGGCTGCTTCGGGACCACCCAGTTGTGCGGTTCCGGTTGGCAAAGAGCTATCGATGCGCGGCGTAGCGAGCGAGACGGGCTGGGATCGGTCCACGGAAAGTTCGCTCCAATTGGATTCTTAAGAAATCTCAGTATGCCATGCATCGGCCAACGGGAGGAGGCAATTTGGAGGGGCTTTATCGCGCGTGCAGGGAGTGGCGTCAGCTTTGGAGCAGGGGCAGTAGGGCGGTGATGGCGCGGCCGCGGTGGCTTAAGGTGTGCTTGGTGGCGAGGTCGAGTTCGGCCATGGTGCGGCCGAGGGCAGGGAGATAGAAGAGCGGATCGTAGCCGAAGCCACCGGTGCCGCGGGGGGCGTCGAGGATGAAGCCTTCAACCGAGCCCTGGGCGGTGTGCAGGGGCTGTCCATCGCGGGCGGCGACGAGGACGCAGCGGTAACGGGCGCTGCGCTGCGCGGATGGGACGGCGGCGAGGCATTCGAGAAGGACAATATTGTTCCAGACGTCGGTGTTGTCGTTGGCATCGGGCGAGTCGATGCGTCCGTGGTCGGCTGCGAAGCGGGCGGAGCGGACGCCGGGCGCGCCGGCGAGAGCGTCGACTTCAAGGCCGGAATCGTCAGCGAGAACGAGATGGCCGGGAGCGAAACGGGAGTAGTAGACGGCTTTGAGGGTGGCGTTGTCGGCGAAGGTTGCGCCAGTCTCCTCTGGAGCGGGGATGGTGGCGAGGGCGGGAAGGGGATCGATGGAGATGGAGTGGGCTTCGGCGGCGGTGCGGAAATCGCGAAGCTTGCCCTGGCTGGTGCTGGCGGCGTAGAGGCGAAGGGGCATGGAGGAAGTGTAATGGCAGGGAATAGGGAACAGGGAAGAAGTGAAGACTTAGTGGTTGGGTGCTCCGACTTGGATGGGCTGGCGGGAGCTGGTTTTGACAATTCTGGCTTGGGTTGGGTAGGGTTCTTCTGTCTGGAAATTATTTCATTTGATATATTTTGAGGTTTGCTGGAGCAGGCGTGGCGATTTCCCAAAGAGGGCAGCCAAGACGAGCAATGGTTGCGTTTGTTTTTTGGGGTGGGCACGGAATGAATAACGGCTTGATGGTGCGGGCGAGTTGGGGACTGGTCGCATTTGCGATGATGCTGCCGCTGGCGGGGTGGGCGGACGCAGTTGTGGCTGGGCCGGTGGAGTTGCGGGTGGACGACCTGAAGACGCCGATGGGGATCGATGACTCTGCGCCGCGATTGAGCTGGCAGTTGAGCGATCCGGCGCGGGGCGCTCGGCAGACGGCTTATGAGGTGATGGTTGCGACGGAGGCCGCGTTTCTGGATGCGGGCAAGGCGGATGTTTGGGATAGCGGGCGGGTTGAATCCGACCACAGCTTGAATGTGCGGTACGCGGGGCCGGTGTTGCAGGCTAGTACGCGGTACTACTGGCGGGTGAAGGTTTGGAATGCAGCGGGGAAGCCGTATGCGGACAGCGGGACTAGTTGGTGGGAGACGGGGCTGCTGACGCAGGATGGCTGGCGTGCGGAGTGGATTGGGTATGAGACGCCGGAGGAGGACGCGGTAAGGCATGCAAGGGCTGCGTGGATAAGCTATCCGGATGCGGAGGCTCTGAGCGCTGAGAAGGGAACGAAGCGGCGCGTGGAGTATCGGCAAACCGTAACACTGACGAAGCGGGTGAAGAGCGCGGCTCTTCATGCGACCGGGCAGGATACGGTTTCAGCGTGGGTGAATGGAGCGCAGGTGCTGACGGCGCAGCCGTTTCCCGCGTGGAAGCAGATGCCGTGGAAGAAGTTTGTGCGGGCGGATGTGACGGACAAGCTGGCTGCTGGCGCGAACACGATTGCTATTGAGTCGGTGCATTACGTGCGCGACGGCAATGAGAAGGCTGAAGCCACGCCGATGATTGCGACGCTGGTGGTGGAGTATGCGGACAGGACGGTGGCGAAGTTTGGGAGCGGGACGGATTGGAAAACCGCGGTGCACGCGGGCGCGGGTTGGGAGAAATCGGGGTTTGACGATGGCGGATGGAAGACGGCGGTTGAATGGAAGGGAAAAGCTGGGGACGCGCCGCTGGAGCATCCGTGGATTCCGGATAGTGTAAAGACCTTGCGGCATCCTTTCATGGTGAGCAAGCCGGTAAAGTCGGCGCGTCTTTATGCCACGGCGCTGGGAGCCTATTATGTGGGCCTGAATCACGACCTGAATTGGGCCCCGTTGAGCGACCAAGTGCTTGCGCCGGGGTGGACCGATTATCGCGAACGTGTTGTGTACCAGACATACGATGTGACGAATCGGATTGCGGAGGGCAAGAACGCAATCTCGTTTTGGCTGGCGCCTGGGTGGTATTCGACTCCGCTGGAGTGGTTCCAGCAGCCGAATAATTATGGCGATACGCCACCGGCCCTGCGGGCGCAGTTGCGCATCGAGTATTCAGACGGAACGGTGGAGTGGGTGACAACGGATGCGAGCTGGCAGGCTGCGCCATCCGGTGTCCGTGCGGAGCTTTATGACGGCGAAACACTGAACCAGAACGAGCTTTTCGTGGGCGAATCAAGTCCGGATTTTCCCGACATCTTCAAGGACAAGGCGGCGATCATTCACCCCGCCCCCGTACAGATCATCGCGCAGGATTTTCCGCCGATTCGGATCGAGCGCGAGGTACATGCGGTTTCGCTGACGGAGCCCAAGCCTGGGGTTTACGTGTACGACTTTGGGCAGAACCTGGCTGGATTTGAGAAGGTGCAAGGACTCCACGCCGATCATCAAATTCGGATTCGCTTTGCGGAGATTCTCAATCCAGACGGCACGATCTATACCGACAATCTTCGTACAGCAAAGGCCACCGACACCATCACGACGGTACCCCCGCCGCCACAGGCCGGCCGCGTTCACTGGACTGGGCTCGGGTATATGGCCTCCTTCAGCTTCCATGGTTTCAGGTACGCGGAAGTTACGGGACTAACGGCGGCGCCGGACAAGGATGCGGTGAAGGCAGAGGTCATCCATACGGATGCGCCGTTTACGGCGAAG
>JBEKZG010000015.1:0-16927 GCA_049510095.1 Occallatibacter sp. | reverse complement strand
CTGCGACGATCCCGATGTGGCCTACCGCGCTTGAATCGTCCAGAGCGGGATCGGAGTAGCCGGTGTTGAAGCTCTCCGACTCCGGCATGATGAGCTTGGTGGTGATCACCGAAGAGTTGTTCTTCACCCAGGTATCCATCGTCGCTCCGGTCCAACTGCACGACTCGTAGGAGACGCTGGCGTCCGGTTCGTTTTGCATCGAGATGGCGTACAGGCTTATGCCACCGTTCTTCATGTAGGTGACAAAGCTCTCCAGATAAGTTGCATAGGCGGCGTATTCGGAAGTGTTCAAGGTGCCGCCGACGGTGCTGTCGTTGCTTTTCATGGAAGCGGGAGGGGTCCAGGGGGTTGCAAAGATGCTTGCACCGCGGGCGCTAGCCTCCTGGGCATTGGCCAATTCCGTGCCCCAGTTGCCGGAGCCGCCGGGGTCGATGCGCACACGCAAAAGGCTAAGTCCCATCTGCTGATTGTCGCCATTGCTGAACAGAGCGTTCGCCTGGGCGGTGGTGAGTTCCGGCATCCACGCAGTTGAGCCTCCAAAACCCTCAATTGTCTGTGCCGGAGAGCCAAAATTGACATCCGCGGTGCCTTGCGCGCCGGCCATCCCAGCAGTTGCAAGCGCCGCCAATACAACCGTACAAACCATTCGATTCACCGTGAACCTTCTCTTTCTGGGTAAATAAGTGGACGACATGAAGCCAAATCAGCCTGACGACTTCTTGTTGGCGCGAAGGCGCCTGACGCGTCATCGTGTTCGTGATTTGACCCCCGCAGGTTGAGGGAACACAGTCGCAAAGCGCCGCAATGAACGGTTCTTCGCGGGACAAAGGCCACACAAACTTTGTGGCTCACAACAGGTTCAATCGGGGGGAATCGATCTCATGAAAGGTACGTCAATGTACCGGCAACCTGCAATCACTCATTTGGTGCACGAATTCGATCGGCAGATGGCCCAATCGTCACTGCACCGCCGGTAACTGCGCCCCGTTCCTCGCGGTTTCATGGTCGCGATGAGCGGGTCCCTTGTATTAAGGTCGCCGGACCATGGTCTGGATCTTCAGAACTGGAGCGCGGCAAATTGCCAATCCGGCGACGCGAGAACGATTGACCCGCCGGATCGTTGACCGGCATTTTGGTTCAAACCGAAACTAATTGCGCTGGCGGGGTTCGAGTTATCAGACCAGGGCGAATCCTTATAGGTACTCGGTATTGGCGCGGGATGGGCCTACACTAGAGGAGCTCTGGATTCTCCGCACACTCCCCATGTCGCGGACTGCTATTACTGTTCTTGTGCTGGCTGCACTTTCGGTGTTTTCAGCCAACGGTTCGCCGGTGCACCCGGTGAAAACGCACAGGAATGCTCCGGCGAAGACGACCTCTCACAAAACTAAAGTGCAAACGAAGGGGCCTCATGCGACGCCTGAAGAGGTTGGCCGCGCGGCCGGGCTCAAAATCAGGCGCGAGCTTGCGCGGCATTCCGCGGTGGTTGCGGCCGGACCGCGTTATGGACCACGGAGGCAGGCCTATCAAATTCATCCGGTTCATCAGGCCGCGGAGGCACGGGTTGTGGGGACCGTTCAGAGAAAGACTCTCCCGAGAAGCCTTGAAAATCCGAAGGAAAGGGCCGTTGCCACGGCTCCTGAACCGGAGCAGGCGGTTAACGACGCCGTGGCTGACTCAGGCACGGCGGAGGGACGGGCGCGAGAGTCGGGAGATCCGGCGGCAGCGGTTGGGGTCCCGATGGTGGAGGAACAAACTCCGGCCAAGGCATTTGTGTTTCCGGCGCCAAAGGACCTGGCGCCGGATATCGATGTGGAAGCGCACGCAGGGAAGTCGGACGAGTTGAGCGCATCCCTGCACATGAAGCGGGGTGTGATGCCGCCGCCGTTGTTCGGTTCTCATGCTTCGCTGGAGCGGCAGAACGAGAAGACAGAGGCTGATGGGCTGGAGAGGATTGAGGATGAGGACGACCTGGCAGACCGGATTGCGCATAAGCTGCTGGTGCCGGTGCCGATCTCGCTGGCGCTGACGGTGAACGGGAACCTGCCCGTGAATCATCGGTACTGCCGGCCGTGGACGGCGCGCTTTCTTGCCGACCTGGCGCGCAGTCATGCGGCGGAGTTTCACCGGCCGCTGGAGGTTAGCTCGGCGGTGCGGACGGTGGCCTACCAGAAGCGGCTTATGGGCATCAACGGAAACGCGGCGGCGGCCGAGGGGGATATTGTTAGCCCTCATCTGACGGGGGCGACGATCGACATTGCGAAAGGCCCGTTGAGCCGCGATGAGGTTGCGTGGATGCGGACGCGGCTGCTGGCGCTGGAAGAGGCTGGGAAGATCGATGTGGAGGAGGAGTTCCAACAGAGCTGCTTCCACATTACGGTTTACAAGAACTATGCGCCGCCGGCCCCGGTGGTGAACCGGAAGCCGAGGCCGCGGAAGCGCGCGCCCGAGGCTGAGACTGTTGCGCAGGGTGAATAGAAGCAGTGTTTGACGAATTGAACGAGTGCTCAACAGGCGGAGAGAAGTGCCCGCAGGTAAACGGGTGGGTTAAAACCCACCCCTACCAGCCTATTCATATTTTGGGCCATTTTCGGCACGACTGAAGTCATGCCCTGATACAAAGCCGGTAGACCTGGTACTTGTCTGGCACAGCCTAGGGGCTGAGCATCGGCGGGTGTACCCCGCCTTACGCGTAAATTGATTACAATTCTTGCCGGTTTCAAGGGTACAATCGCGGGCAAATGCAATTCTCTCCCGCAGTATCCGGGAACGAGTAGGAGCGCCGCGGTATTTGTATCTGAAGAAAAGGCAACCGCGCGCGTCAGGATGCGGTCAACCAGGGTGGGCGACTGCATCGAGGCCAACAGCAGCGTTTGAGGGGCGGAAAGATGAGCGAACTTGAAGTTCAACCAGTGGGCGAGCCGGTACCTGTGGTTCCCGGGCTCAGCCAGTGGCAGCGCGTAGTGAGTGTGTTTACGGCGCCGTCGAAGACATTTCAAGACATCAAGCGGGGAAACAAGAGTTGGTGGCTGCCGTTTATCATCATGCTCCTGAGCTATTCCGTGGTTTACGGAGTGGTGACTACTCACATTACGTGGGCCCAGGTTTATGAGAACCAGCAGCGAAACTTGCCGGAATTTGCAAGGAACATGATGGACCGGATGACGCCTGAACAGAAGGCAGCCCAGGCGCAGAAGGGACCGACCTCCACCGCAATCGGGCAGGTCATCACGCCGTTCTTCATCCTGCTTCTGGATGTCATCGGAGCCGGCGTACTGCTTGCGACCATTAATTTTGGATTCGGGGGAAAAGCTACATACGGTTCGCTCCTGGCGGTTGAGCTCTATGCCGGTATGGCGATCTGGCCAATCCGATGGCTTCTTGCCGCTGTGGCAGCCTGGTTCTCTGACCCGGAAGGCTTTAATATTCAAAATCCGGCGCCTTCGAATGTCGCCGCTTTCCTGTCATTTCAAGACACTCCGAAAACCCTGTACTACTTCCTGATGGGTCTCGACGCCTTGAACATTTGGGGGATGGTGCTAACCGCAATTGGCGTGGCTGTGGTAGCCAAGGTCAGCCGGACATCGGGATACATTGCGGTCTTTCTCTGGTGGGCGATCGGCCTGGGGTTGGGAGTCGCCATGGGTGCAATGTTCAGTTGACGCCGCCTAAGAACCGCAAGGAAAACGGCGCGCAGAGTATGGCATTGCGCGCCGTTTCTCTTTTCTCGAACTGACGCCTCATTCGGTCCAGCGGCGCATGATTAACGTGGCGTTTATGCCGCCGAAGCCGAAGGAATTGGACAGGGCTACGTCGAACGTGTGGTCAATGGCTTGATTGGGCACATAGTCGAGATGGCACGCGGGGTCGACGTTATCGAGATTGATGGTGGGCGGAAGCTTCTGGTTCAAGAGGGCCAGGACCGTTATGCCGGCTTCGAGTCCGCCTGCGCCGCCGAGCAAATGGCCGGTCATGGACTTGGTGCCGCTAACTTTGAGCTTGTGGCTGAGGGCGTGTTCGCCGAAGACCAATTCGATGGCGCGGGACTCCTGGCTGTCCGCAGCGGTGGAGGTGGCGTGGGCGTTGATGTAGCCGACCTCTTCGGGGGCGATGCCGGCGTCTTTGAGAGCCGCGCGCATGGAGCGCTGCGCTCCGACGCCTTCCGGGGCTACGGAGGTCATGTGGTAGGCGTCGGCGCTCATGCCGTAGCCGATAACCTCGGCCAGGATTTTTGCACCGCGTGCTTTGGCAAACTCCAGCTCTTCGAGGATGAGGATGCCGGCGCCCTCGCCGATGACAAAGCCGTCGCGGTCCTTGTCAAAAGGACGGCTGCCACGAGCGGGGTCGTCGTTGCGGGTTGAGAGGGCACGCATGGCCGCAAAACCGCCAACAGACAAAGGCGTAATTGAAGCTTCGGCGCCGCCCGCAATGATGGCGTCTGCGTCGCCGTGGAGAATCATGCGGACGGAGTCGCCGATGGAGTTAGCACTGGTGGCGCAAGCTGTGGCCGTGGCGGAGATGGGCCCCTTTGCGCCGTAACGGATGCTGATTTGCCCGGCTGCCATATTGACGATGGTGGCGGGGATGAAGAAAGGAGAAATCTTGCGCGGGCCGCCTGCCAGCAGGTTGGAGTGCTCGCGCTCGATGACTTCGAATCCGCCGATGCCTGAGCCAATAAAGACACCGATGCGGTCCTCGTTCTCCGGGTTGATTTGGAGGCCGGACTGGGCGATGGCCTCCTGTGTGGCTGCGAAAGCAAAATGGATAAAACGTCCCATTTTGCGGGATTCTTTTTTGTCGACGAAGTTGAGTGGGTCAAAGTTCTTGACCTCAGCAGCGAAAGTGACCGGGAAGCCAGTGGTATCGAATCCCCGGATGGGAGCCATGCCACTGGCGCCGGCTAGAAGCTGCCGCCAAACTTCCGGAGCGGTGTTTCCTACACCGCACACCAGCCCCAGGCCGGTGACTACGACTCTGCGGGACGAATTGGACAAGGGCTACTTGCTGCCTTTCGCATTCTTTTCTATGTAGTCGATGGCATCCTTAACGGTCTTGATTTTCTCGGCGTCCTCATCGGGAATCTCCAGATCGAAAGCTTCTTCGAACTGCATCACGAGCTCGACCACGTCGAGCGAATCTGCGCCCAGGTCTTCCTGGAAGCTGGCGCCGGGGGTCACTTCGGCTTCGTCCACCTGCAACTGCTCGACGATGATCTGCTTTACCTTTTCTTCAACGGCCATGCGTGCTTCTCCTCTTATTTTTTTCGGAACTCTCAGAAGGCAATCGGGGTAAGACCAAATGCTGCTCTGCCTGCTTACGATACTGTTCCAGAGCAGGGGAGCACAACCATTGCGCTGAAAAAAAAGCGTATGGCCCCGAAACTTCAAGTCTACCGGGAGGGTGGGGGTGTGTAAAGGACGGTGAGGCAGGGATCAGGGGTCAGGGGTCAGGGGTCAGAAAAGCTTGGGAAATCCGACCTGAAATTCACAACTTTAGGGCGTACATTGGGCGAAGCAGGGATGGGGAGAATTATGCAGGCTTTGGTGGGTGGGATCGCTCTGATCGTGGGAATTCTGCTTGGATTCTGGTTGAAGCTGGTTTCAGGGAAAGCTGAGAAGGCTCAGTTAGAACGACGGAGCGAGGAGCTGACGGCGGAGCTGGCCGGGGTTCGGGCGGAGTTGACTAAGGCGCAGGCTGAATCCGGGGCGCGGGCAGGGTTTGAATCGCTGGCGGTGGAGCGGGAGAAGACGATTGCGCAGCTGGCGGCGGAGCGGGATGGACTGCGTGCGGATCTACAGGCCAAAGGGGCGGTGGAGAGCGCGCTGAATGCGCGCGTGAAAGAGCTGGAAACCGAACTTAGGAACGAGCGGCAGAATCTGGCGGAAAAGTTGGCGCTGCTGGAGAGCGCGAAGCAGGCGCTGGCCAATCAGTTCGAGGCTTTGGCGGGAGAGATTTTGGAAAAGAAATCGAAGAGTTTTGCGGAGGGCAGCCAGAAAGAATTGGGAACGCTGCTGACGCCGCTGAAGGAACAGATCAAGGAGTTTCGCGAGAAGGTGGAGAAGGCGCAGAGCGAATCCAATACCGGGGTGACGAAGCTGGAAACGCTGATAGGAACGCTGGGCGGGTTGAACCTGCAACTGGCGGAAGAGGCGCGGAACCTGACTACGGCGCTGAGGGGATCGTCGAAGGCGCAGGGGGACTGGGGCGAGCTGATTGTTAGGAACCTGCTGGAAAAGGCGGGATTGCGGGAGGGCGAGCAGTTTCGGGTACAGGAGACGTTTGACGCGGCTGGTGATTATGACGAGCGGCAACGGAAAGTGCGGCCCGACGTGATTGTGAATCTGCCGGGCGGGCGGCATTTGGTGATCGACTCGAAGGTCTCATTGAATGCCTATACCGATTCGGTGAACGCGGCGACCGACGAGGAGCGCAAGGCGGCGGTGAAGCGGCACCTGGCGAGCGTGCGCGGACATGTGGATGAGCTTGCGAGCCGGCGGTATCACAAGCTGGGAGCGCTGGAGACGCCGGACTTTGTGGTGATGTTTGTACCGATTGAGCCGGCGTTTTTGACGGCGCTGCATGAGGATGAAGGGTTGTGGCGTTACGGCTATGAGAAGGAAGTTTTGCTGGTGGGGCCGACGACGCTGCTGTTTGTGATCCGTATTGTGGATAACTTGTGGCAGCAAGAGCTACAGGCGCGGAGCGTGCAGGATGTTATGAATCGCGGGGCGGAGTTATATGACAAGTTTGTTGGCTTTGTAAGCGATCTGGAAGCGGTGGGCAAGAGTTTGCGCGGGGCGGACGAGAGTTATGGCAAAGCCATGAAGAAGTTGAGTGAAGGACGCGGGAACCTGATTAGGCAGGTGGAGTTGTTGAAGGGGCTGGGCGTAAGAACGGGGAAGGCGCTGCCAAGAAGCTTGCTCGATGCGGCTGGGGCGGATGAGACCAACCTGGTGCTGGAAAGCGGCGCAGAAGAAGTCGAATAAGTGCCGCTTCATCCAGTTTCAGATCGATTGCCATTGACCAGCGGTATGTATCCGCACAAAGCGAGGGGGCTCTCGACTTGAGAAAGCCCCCTTTCCTTTGGCTAATTCACCGTCAATGTGACGACAGACGTCTCGGCAGTCCCCGAGGTTGGGGTTCCGGTTACGGTGACGGAATAAGTGCCCGCAGTGGTGCCTGGGTTCGAGGTGCCGCCCCCGCCTCCACCACCGCTGCCGCAGCCTATTGCAGAAATGGAGACAAAGAACACGAGCAGTCCGAGCAGCGAGAGACTTTTACGGCGTCGCGCCGGAATGCCGAAGAAGAACACCAGAGCCAAAACCGCTCCGCCCGTCGACGGCCACAACGGATTGGCAGGCTTGTTGAGCGCGGTTGTGGCTGGCGTGGTGTTTACGGTCAACACGTCTGTCTGCTCCGTTGTGCCGCTGATGGTCACTGACGGTGCTGCCAGGCTGCATGTTGGCAGATCGCTCGCGCCTGCGGGCGAAGCAGTAATGGCGCATGTCATGGCAACTGCGCCTGTAAATCCTCCCGCTGGCGTCACGTTAATCAGGGAGGTGTTGCCGGTGATTGCGCCGGGGCTCAAGCTGATATTGCCGCTGTTGGCGAGAGCGAAGCTTGGCGGCGCAGTCACGTTGACCGTCGCAGTAGTGAATTGTGTCAACGATCCCGAGATGCCGGTAACCAGCACTGAATAGGCTCCAGCCGTGGTGGTGGATGTCGTGGTGATCGTCAACAGATCTGTACCCGACCCGGAGGCGACCGAAGGCGAACCCAGGCTGCACGTCGCCGGGCTGGTAGCGCCGGAAGGGCCGGTGACGGCGCAGGTCATCGCGACGGTTCCATTAAACCCATTCGACGGGGATACGGTGACGGTTGATGTGTTGCCTGTGGTTGCGCCTGCAACCAGGTTGAGATTGCCGCTGTTGCTTAGAAGGAAGTATTTTCCGGTGAGGGCGGGCATCAGGATCGCGGTCGCAGAATAAGCGGGAACGGTGACCGTGAAGCTGTTTCCGACTCCGCTGATGGGGCTTTCGCTGATGCCCGAGTTGGCCGTAGCACTGCCGTTGGAGAAGTTGGCGTTGCCAAAGTTGCATTGGGTGCCGGTGCCGGCAAGCGCAGCGCCGGAAATGTTGACGGTGACCGCGGTGTTGTTGTTCGGATCTTCGTTGACGAGGATCACGCCGGTTTGGCCATCGGTGCGCTGGACCGCGTGCGCCCTGAGCAGAGAGTTGGAGGAGGTGGCCGCCACCAGGCTGTCTCCGACGCGTGCCACGGTGCTGCTGAAAAGAGTGCCGTAGGAGGGGCCGTCTTGTTCGTTGCTGGTTGGCTCCAGAAATCCTTGGTGCAGGGCCTGGTAGTCGACATTGGAAGCGCCGTTTTCAAACCAGGTGGGGAACTCATCCGCGGCGAAGAGAAACGGCAGAATGCCGCCCGTGCTGGGGGGACCGGACTCGGTGACGAGAATCTCCATATCGTTCACGTTGCTGAGCGTGTAGTAGGCCTTGAGGTCGGAACGAATCTGAGCCACGAGTGCCGGAATTGTGGATTGCGCGGCGAGGACCTGGGCATTGGTGCCTCCGGGGTAATAGTGCACGATGACAAAGTCCGGGTGCAAGCCGGTGCCGTTGAGCGCGCTGGAGATTGCCTGGAAGACATCCTGGTCCCAGCCAGTGGCGTACGGCGAGACGCTCGCTGAGATGCCGCATTTGATGGTTGGATCGACGGCCTTCATGGCTGTGACAAAAGAAGCGGCATTGGTTCCGTATGCCGCGGGCGAGAGTGCGGCGTTGCCCACGCGATCGGCCGCGGTTTGATCCAGAAGGTGCAGATCGTACTCCCAATTCCAGCCGGGGTAGTAGCCGTTGCCGTAGGTTTCGTTGCCGATCTCCCAGTAGACAATGCCGTAGTTGTTGGTGACGTTGGCATATTGGACCCAGGCGGCGGCTTCACTGGGAAGCGCCGGACCGTTGTCGGTAACGTTGGAGCCGTAATTCACCGTGATCACTGCAGCGGCGCCCACCGGTAGAACGGTGTCGCTCATCCACAGGTTGAATGAGGTATTCGGGGCCAGGTAAGCGCCGTCGTTCAGGGTCTGATCGGTGCCGCTGATGAAGTTGAATACATCAGCGTAGGAGCCACCGGGATAGCGCAGAGCAGTGACCCCGGCGGCCTGAAGCGCAGGAGCCACCCCGGTGGCGGTGAGGCCGCCGTCGTAGACCGCCGTATCCACCCCATAACCTTCAGGAGGCACTGTGGCGCTGACCGAGGTGGTGTTGACGGTGACGGTTGCGCTGGTCTGGGCCCCGGCGGAGCAAGCGGGCAGGCATAAAGCTGCTGCTGCCAGAGCGATTTGAATACGCTTTCTTCCAGGCATGTACCTTTGGCTACGCTGCGCGATGTACAGATTCATGGGCCGATGTGCCTTTAACGCGTTGGGTTCACTCCGGGCAGTTGGCAGCGCGAAGTATGGGGTGGTCGAGCGCCTCAGGATAAAGTCTGGGCAAAGTCCGGGAAAACGATTACCCAACAGTCTCCGCCTGCGCGTCCAAGGACGTCAACGAAGAGGTGGACTTATTTTGCGGCAAACACCTCCCGCACGCGCTTCCATGTGGTTTCGAGGTCTTCGGGGAGGATGCGGGTTTCGGCTATGGTGGTCATGAAGTTGGTGTCGCCGGTCCAGCGGGGCAGGGCGTGCAGGTGGAGGTGTCCGGCTACGCCTGCGCCTGCTGCCTGGCCGACGTTGAGGCCGAAGTTGAAACCGTGGGGATGGTAGAGGCGGCCGAGTGCGCGCTCAGTGAGCTGCGACAGATCAATGAGTTCGTGGGCGGATTCGGTGGGCAGGGCGGCGAGGCGGTCGAGGTGGGCGTAGGGCATGACCATGACGTGGCCGGCGGTGTAGGGGTAGGCGTTGAGACAGATGAAGCAATGCTGGCCGCGATGAATGAGGCCTCCGGCGGCTTCCGCGTCTTCGGGAGCCATGCCGTTGGCGATGGCGAAGTCGATGGAGGCGATGAGGTTGCAGAAGACACAGCCGAGGTCTCCGGGCCAGGCGGAGAGGCTGTGCGGGACGCCGGCGCGCACACCTGTTTCCGCCGCGGTGACGTAGGTGTAGCGCCAGGGAGTCCAGAGATGATCCATTGATGGTTTCCGCGGATGGATTCCGCCAGCGACCAGTATAGAGGGTGGCATGCAGCGGACGAAGGCCGCCCAGAGTGACGGAGGTGGGCGTTGTTCTTTCCCGCACTTGCGACAAAATGACGGAAGCAGGTGATTCGGTTCCGATAGGCTTCGCTCACAATGACGGTGAGAACGAGGCACAGTGCTTTTTGCCTGGTCCGGCCGCGCTCATTCCAGTGGCAACTTGCCAAGGTGAGTCGCGCTGCTCAGATGACGGTTATTTTCGGAGGGTTTAGGGGCGCAAGGGCAAGAGCTACTCCAGAGGCAAAAGCAACCCTAAAGGCAAGAGCAACCGCAGGTCCCCGCCACGGCGGGCAGGCTTTTGACTGCGCATGCGCAAAAAGAGCGACCGGCTCCGCTCAGGTGGAGCGGCCGGGATTCGAACCACCCTTGCGTGCCACGAGCACGAATAGGAGTCTGTCGGCGACTGTTCGCAGATGCCGCTGGACGGGTGCGGCCTTTTTGATAGAAGGATGACAGGCTTGGCATCTGAATGAGCGATGACAAGGCGCAACGCCTATAATCAGGCTGTTGTGATTGCATCTTTTTCATTTAGTTTGCATGCATTTCGGCAAGCAGCTTTGAGGCTTGCGATTGCGCTCGCCGTGATGGTTTGCGGGGCGGTGACGGGGCAGGTCCAGGCGGCGCAAGGCCAGGCGGCGGGGAACGACCAGAGCCGGGCTAGCGATCAGGCCAAGGCTGCCGATCAGGCCAAGACTGCCGAACAGATCAGGGCTGCGGAGCAACGAGGGCGGATCCTGCTGGTGCTGCCGTTTGACAACCGGAGCGGTCAGCCGAGCCTGGAGTGGATTCGCGAGGCGGCGCCGGAGATTCTCAGCAGCCGGTTTGTTTCGGCTGGGTTTGCGCCGATGAGCAGGACGGACCGGCTGTATGCGCTGGATCACCTGGGGTTGCCACAGGGGTTTCATCCGTCGAGGGCGACGGCGCTGAAGCTGGCCGAGACGCTGGATGCGGATTCGATTGTGGTGGGCAGTTTTTTGACGGATGGAAGCAGGATTGTGGCGGAGGCGCGGCTGGTGGATGTGCCGCACCTTCGGATGAGCGATGCGGTGACGGCGAGCGGCGAGATGCGGGACCTGATCGCTGTTTTCGGATCGCTGGCGTGGAAGCTGACGCGGCAGCTGGACTCGCGGTTCAGCGTAGCCGAGGAGACATTTGTGGCCGAGGGCGCGGGGTTGCGGCTGGATGCCTTTGAGCAGTATGTCCGGGGGATTACAGAAGTCGACCAGGCGGAGCGGTTGCGGCACCTTAACCAGGCGGTGTTGGAGAGCCCGGAATTTGGGCCGGCGTGGATGGCGCTGGGGCGGGAAGATTACAACGGCCAGCAGTACGAGAAGGCGGCGGCGGCGTTTGCCAAGGTTGCTCGCGGCGATATTGCTTTGCAGGGGCCTGACGCGCTGGAAGCGGCATTTTATCGTGGGCTTTCGCTTGTCTTCTTCGGCGACTATGCGATGGCCGAGCAGGCGTTCGGCAGCGTGGCCCGCGTGCTGCCTCTGGCTGAAGTGCTGAACAATGAAGGGGTTGCTGTAAGCCGGCAGGGGAACGACGGAACCGCGCTGTTCCGGCAGGCGGTGGTGGCCGACCCCAATACGGCGGACTTCCACTTCAACCTGGCGGTGAGCTTGAAACGCCGCGGGAACGGCGCCGATGCGCTTACGGAACTGGGGCAGTGTTTGAAGTTGCACCCGAATGACAGCGAGGCGCAGACGCTGGACGCGGCATGGACTGGGACTGGGGCTGGGGCGAGTTCGAGTGCTGGCGGCGAGGGGAAGGCCGATCCGCTGGAGAGGATTGCGCGCAACTTCGATGCGCAGGTTTTCCGGCAGGCGGCGCAGATGCTGGACCAGGTGGATTCCTCGCGACTGGCCGCGCTGACGCCGGAAAGGAGAGCGCAGATGCTTGCCGGGCAGGCGAAGGAGTACCTTGATCGCGGGCTGTTGCTGGAGGCGGAGCGGCTGTATCTGGCAGCGGAAGCCGCGGACGGCGCGATGGCAGAGGTGCATACTGGACTGGCCGAGGTGCGCGAGCGGACGGGAGACGGAAGGGCTGCCCGCAACGAGGCGAATGCAGCGCTGCAACTTTCTCCCTCGGTAGATGCGTATCTTGTGTTGGCGCGGATTGATTTTGCGGGGGGAGATCTGGACGGGGCGAACAAAGAGACGGGCGAGGCACTGCGGCTGGACGGGTCGAGCCGGGCGGCAATGGAAATGAAGCAGGAGATTGAGACGAAGCAGGCGCAAAAGAAGTAGGGCGGGGTGGCAGGCCTGAAGGAGCAAGTTATGATTCAGCGCACACGTTTGCTGGTGGTTGCTGTGGGTCTGGTTGCGGCGGGTTGTTTCGGAGGATCTGGGGCGGCGGGAACCGTATTCGCGGAGACGCCGGTAGTGGACAAGGTGGTGATCTCCGATACGATTCAGCCGGTGAGCGCGGGAGAGTTGGAAAGGGCGATTGCGCTGGCCAACTCCGACGGAGCGCAGGCGCTGCTGGTGGAGATTGACACGCCGGGCGGGCTGCTGGATTCGATGTACGCCATGGCCGGGGCTATTTTGAATTCTCGTGTGCCGGTGATCGCGTATGTAGCTCCTGGCGGGGCGCGGGCAGGGTCGGCTGGATTCTATCTGCTGGAGGCGGCGGATGTGGCTGCCATGGCACCCGCCACGAATGCCGGCGCGGCCCACGTGGTGGCCGAGTACGGCAAGATGGACGACACCCTGAGCCAGAAGATTGAAAATGACGCGGAGGCCCATCTGCGCTCGTATGTGACTCCTCGAGGCCGCAGCGCGGAGGCTGCTACCGCGGCTGCCGCATCGTCGCATTCGTATACCGCCGACGAAGCGCTGGACAAGCATCTGATCGACCTGATTGCGAAGAACGATGAGCAACTGCTGACGGCGCTGGATGGGCGCACGATTGTGCGCTTCGATGGATCGAAGCAGGTGCTGCATGTGGGCGGCGCGCGGATTGTGGTGGTGCAGCAGACGCTGCGGGAACGCTTGCTGGGATGGCTGGTGGATCCGAATATCGCGCTGCTGCTGTTGGTAGGCGGGGCGCTGCTTATCTACCTGGAATTCAATGTGCCGGGAACCATTGTTCCGGGGGCGCTGGGGACGTTGATGGTGCTGCTGGCTATTTTTGCGCTGGACCTGCTGCCGATCCGCTACACGGCGGTGCTGCTGCTGGTGGCGGCACTTGTCTTGATTCTGCTGGAAGCGAAGTTTGGCGGGCACGGAGTTCTGGGCGCCGCGGGAATTCTGTGCCTGACATTTGGCATGCTTACGCTGGTTGCGGCCCCGGTGCCGGAGATGGCTGTGAACCCCTGGGTTGCCTTTGCGGTGAGTGCGGCGTTCGGCGGGATAACCGTCTTGCTGATGGGGCTGGCGATGCGCGCGCGACGGATGAAGAGCAAGCTGGGAGTGGATGCCCTGGTGGGCCGGAATGCGAGGGCGATGGAGCCGCTGACGCCTGAGGGGCACGTTCTGGTGGAAGGCGAGATCTGGAGCGCGATTGCGAGCGAGCCGGTTGCGGCCGGAGCGCAGTTGCAGGTGGTCGGGCATCAGCAGTATCTGCTTCAGGTGACGCCGGCGGACCAGAACGAGTGAGTCACGTAAGGGCGCAGGAGTACAATCCGTGCTGAGTGAGGGAAGCCAAAATGTTAAGCGTAATTGGGGTGTTTTTTGCCATCGTTGTTCTGTATTTGCTGAATTGCATCAAGATCCTGCGTGAATATGAGCGTGGGGTGGTGTTCACCCTGGGCCGCGTCGGGGATAAGCCGGTGGGGCCGGGCTTCATCTTTATCTTCAAGCCCATTCAGCAGATGGTGCGCATTTCGCTGCGGCAGGATGTGCTGGAGGTTCCGCCGCAGGATGTGATCACCCGCGATAACGTGACGATCAAGGTGAATGCGGTGGTCACGCTGTACGTGGTGAATCCCAACGATGCGGCGATCAAGGTGGCGAACTACGTCTATCAGACATCGCAGTTTGCGCAGACTACGCTGCGGAGCGTGCTGGGCGAGGTGGAACTGGACGAGTTGCTGAGCCACCGCGACAAGCTGAACCTGAGAATCCAGAGCATCATCGACCAGCGGACGGAACCGTTTGGGGTAAAGGTAACGTCAGTGGAAGTGAAGCAGGTGGACCTGCCCGAGTCGATGTTGCGCGCCATGGCCAAGCAGGCCGAAGCTGCGCGCGAAGCACGAGCGAAAATCCTTCATGCCCAGGGCGAGTTCGATGCCGCGCAGAAGTTGGTGGACGCGGCCGCGCTGCTGGCCACGCAACCCATGACCTTGCAGTTGCGCTACCTGCAGACCTTGACCGAGATTGGCGTGGAGAAGAATACAACCATCGTCTTCCCGCTGCCAATGGAGATGATGACACTGTTCAACAAGTTGGTGGCCGGGCCAGTATTGCCTGCTGTGAAGAAGCAGGGAGTATAGCGCATGAGGGGAATTTTCGACAGCGAAAAACCGGCGCCGGCCCGGCAAGGGCGCGACACGGAACTGACGCTGGGATCAGGGACGCTGCTGGCCATATTTTTCGGGCTGGTTCTGATCTGCGGGGTGTGCTTCGGATTGGGGTACGCGGTTGGGCACCGGGGAGCGTCCGAGACCGATGCCGGCGCGCCGACCGCAGGCGGAGCGCCGCCAGCTTTCCAAGGCGATGGGTCGCGGCCCAAGCCGTCGGCGAGTGCTGCCCCTGCTGTAGAACCCGCTCCGGGCGCTATGGCCGATCTATCAGCAAGCGCGGAACTGCCATCAGGTGCGGAAACAGTGTCCAGTCCGGCCGGACAGAATACAGCCGCGGCCGGAAGCGGTGCGCCGGGCAGCGGGGCGCTGGTGCGGCCGGCATTGCCGGCGGTGGCGATTCAGGGTCAGGCACCGCAGGCTGGAGCGGTGGCGCCAGCCATGGGGGCGGCTTCCGCCGGCGGTTTGATGGTGCAGATTGCCGCAGTGACGAACCAGGAAGACGCGGATGTGTTGATGAGCGCGCTGCGTAAGCGGGGGTATGCGGTTGTTATCAAGCGGGAAGCCGCGGATGGAATGATCCATGTCCGAACCGGTCCGTTCAATGGGCGCGATGAGGCTGAGAAGTGGCGGCAAAAGTTGCTGAACGATGGGTATAACGCGATTGTTCAGCCTTAGGTGGCCGTGGTGAAAGTCGAAAGGGCCGAAAATGTGCAAATCAGCGCGCGAAGCGAATGCTTCAAAACCTCTGTGCTAATTTTGTGCTGCGCCTGACCAGCACGATGGTGAGTACGGGTTGCCTGCGACCTTAACCTCTACATACGCGGTTATACGCTCCGATTGGCTCCAAAGCCTCTAAAACGCTCGAGAAGCCGACGTTGCGGGTACCTATCTTGACAGGCGCAGCGTCCCGTTCAATCAAAGCCTTCGCCATCCGTTCCCTGTCCCATCGCATTGTAGAGTGACGAGCGGGGAACTGCCGATATACAGTAAAGGTGCGTATGGCAGAACCAGTTACAGTCCCAATATCCATCTTCGACGTCACAATCGAGTTCGTCAGGCCGAACCTGCGCTTTGCCATGACCAGAGCCGATCTTGTTGACGAGTTGTTCGACGGATTCAGCCGTTGGGGTATAACGGTAGATGATCTAGAGGTGGTAAACGAAGGGAAGCCTTCCGAACAGGGCGTCAAATTCAAGATCCCGAAACGAAAGACGACATTCTTTTTCAGTCCGTCCCAAGCAAAGCTTACTTGGGACGACGCCAATTGGGAAACGGCCGGAGAGACAATCGAGATTCTGACCATTGGGCTTGAAGCGTTGGTCAAGCATGGTGCCGTGGAATTTCTGAAGTACAAGACGGGGGTCGCTCTTCACCTGCAACCGAGGGATGCGTCATTCATTGAGCTCATCAAGCCGTTCGCGTCACCAGCGCTCGCCGAAGTTCAATCCACACCCTTGACTGCCTTCGCAACGGTTCTCCGATGGGAAGGCAGACGTATCACAATTGACGGTTCGGCTCAGATCGCGAACGCAATATTTCTTCACTTCGAGCGCGACTTTGCCGGCACATCTGCGATCCGCGATTTAGCGGCAGAGATTCTCGCAGACGAACGAAAACTTTATTCGATTCTCGGCGTTGAAGAGGTCGCACCATGAATGTTTTACATGAGTTGAAACAGCCCTCTGGGAACGACTGGAGGACACTTACTGGGGCACGAGTCTATCACAGGCAGAAACCCGCATCGGCACCGTCGCCCGGAATTCAGGTCTTAGAACTGGCCGAACTCGAGGGTCAGATGGAGCGATACGAGAATGAGCACCTCAAGCTGATCGATAAGATCCGTAGCCTTTATGTCATGCGGGATGAGGCATCCGTTTCCGACTTCCTGCGCCGTCATCGCCGGCTCCCGGCGCTTCTCGCTGATGCGGAGCCACACCTTCGTCAATTCTTCAAGGACTCGGTTCTTTCGCTGCGCACCACAACAGACGAACACGGCTGGGAGATGCTCTACGCTTTGGTCCAATGGGCGGGGGAGCCTGATGACGCCCTAAATGCACTCGACGCTTTCGACGATGCATGGTGGCTTGCGAATTCCTACCCGGCCGGATCGAGCCTGACATTCACCTACAGGCTGGTTTGATGGCGACACAATCGTTCGATTGGTCCGAGTACCACAGGGTAGCCCGCGAGTTGAGCACTCATGCAGACGAATGTTACTTGCGAACCTCGATCAGTCGCGCATACTACTATGTCTTCCAT
>JBEKZG010000149.1:0-7918 GCA_049510095.1 Occallatibacter sp. | reverse complement strand
AAAGTCCTTCAACAGCGGCACAATCTCCGCCACCTGCGTCGAATCCGGCGGCATCTCCGCCAGATTTTCTGAGATTTCAAGCTCCGGAGGAGGAGTCAGGTAAAGGGCCAGGGAAATGTACTGTGCAATGTCCCGCTCCGAGCCCGTGATCCGGTGCTGAGCAATGAACAGGCACACCTTGTCTCGCTTGTTGCGGGCGTCCTCGCTCTTGGCCAGCGCCTCGTTGATCTCGTCGCGAATCTTCTTGCGTACAGGCGCGCTTTCTTCAAGCCCCTCGTCGTAGCCGCAGGCATTCAGCGCCGCCGCCATCACAAACACCTGCTCCGACGGAATGAGCGAGACCGTTGGCCCGGCCGGATCCACCAGAGACGGCGCCTTTTCCTGCTGATACTGCTGCGACGACGAGCTCAGGTTCTTTGTGGAGCTGCTGGACGACTGAGCATATGCCTCGGCGGAAACAAAACACGCCGTCAGCGACATAACTGCGGCCAGAAAAACGGCAAATGATCGAACTGTGCGGAACGTCATCAGAAGCCCTGCCTGCAAGTCTACAGCGTAACTCTACAGCGTAACCAGGCTTGGTGCATTCCGGAAGCACCCCACGCAGCGGCTCTCACCCTGATGCTAAGGCCACCCACCATTCCATCTGCAACGACTCTTTCACTCTGGTTCCGCTCAGATTAGACGCGCCGTAAGGGGTAATCGGGAGGTGAACTTCTTTCGTTTCAGCCAAAACAAAAGAATTCTGTCAGGTTTCGTATTTCGCTTGCAAAAAGATATATCTTGCGATATAGTTCTGATCGGTGAGGAAGATATATCTCACGATGTATCGAAATTAAGGAGGAAAATCAATGAACACACACTTTTGGGAAATGAATGACTGCCGCGACCGCCGTTTCGCGGGGCGCGGCAGAGACAGAGGCGAAGCGCACGATCGGCCCGGACAAGGCGAGGGCGCCACGGAACATGGGTTCGGCAGCGATTGGCACGCAAGAGCGGAGCACGGATTCGGCGGCCGCGGTCCTGCAGGCTTCGGGCGCGGATTCGGTGGGCGGGGACCGGAGGGTTTCGGACGCGGTTTCGGCGAAGGCCGGGGACGTCTGTTCGACGCCGGAGATGTAAAGTTGGTCATCCTGCGGCTCCTGGCCGATCAGCCAAGCTACGGATACCAGCTCATCAAGACCATGGAGCAGCGCCTCGCCGGCGGCTACACGCCGAGCGCGGGCGTCATCTATCCAACCCTGACCATGCTGGAGGAAGAGGGCCTTGCCACTTCCACATCCGAGAACAACAAGAAAGTCTATTCGCTCACGCAGGAAGGCATCGAATTCCTTGAAGCCAACAAGGAGCAGATCGGGGAATTGTTTGCGCGCCTCGAAGAAACAGGGCGCGGATTCGAGCGTGGCCGCTCGCCGGAAATCATGAAGGCCTTCATGAACCTGCGTGGCGCGGTCATGGCACGCGTCTCGCGGCATAGCGTGAAGCCGGAGAATATCCGCAAGATCACTGAAATCATCAACGCCGCCGCCAAAGCCATAGACGAGCTTTAAGGTCGAACTCAGCATCGCCTTGAAATTCAGCGTGAGCAGCCAGGCCCGCCCGCGCCAAATAAGAAAGCCCCGCAAGGAGATCCTCCAAGCGGGGCTCTTGTTCTTCCTAGTCCCTAGTCCCTCGTCCCTATTCCCTGTTCTCTACCCCCGCACCGAGACCCCTGAGAACGACAGCACCGCCAACCCGCGCACCGGCTGGCCAAAGAATCGCGCCGGCTCAAAGCGGCTGCCTAGTAGCAGATTCTCCACCTGCGACCGGGTCGCTTCGTCCGTCGGGCCGGAGACGATGCGATAGTCGTACACATCGCCGTCGCCGTTCACATAGGCCTCCACCACCACCGGGCCGGAAATATCTCCAATCTGATTGTTGCCTCCCGCCGTGGGAAGGCTCACCAGCCGTGGCGCCGTCGGATTCCCGAGCGGTTCATCCTTGCTGGCCTGCGCCGATTCCGGCTGCGCAAACATCGTTACCAGCACGATCACTGTGCCCAGCAGCAACACCGCACTGGCAAAACCCGCGCTTGCCTGCAGCAGAAACGGACCGACCGTGTTCCTCCACGCCATATTCAACCAGTGGAACCGGCTCTGACGGCTCCGCGCCCGCTCCTGGCTTACCGCAACGCGAATCCGCAACAACAAATCCGCCGGTTCCTGAACCGGCCCCAGTTCCGAAAGCGACGACTGCGTCCCGCGCAGCCATTCCCACTCACGGCCGCACTCGCGGCAATCCTTCAGATGGGCGGCGATACGCTGCATCTCATGTCCGTTCAGCCGGCCATCCAGATATTCCGTAAATCTTGCCTGCATTGCACTGCAGCCGTTCATCGCGCCTCCTCTCCCAGAAGTACCTCAAAATCCTCTTTTACCGCGCATCTGGCCGGCGTAGCCTGCGCCTGCAGCAGGGTCTTTAAATAGGCCCGCCCGCGCACCAGCCGCGACTTCACTGTCCCCAGATTCGCGCCCTGCATCTCGGCAACTTCCTCGTAAACAAATCCCTCAATGTCGCGCAGAATCAGCGTAGTGCGGAACGGCTCCGGCACCTGTTTCAATGCCGCTTCCACCCGCGCCTTGTTCTCCGCATGAACGGCATTCTCGTAAGGACCCTCTGCCTGATCCTCCAGCATGTCCTTGAGCAGCACCGGCGTTCCGCAGTCCCCGTTGGTCATCTCCTGCTCAATGGGGATTTCCTGTTGCTTGTGCCGCATCCACCAGCGTCGCTGATTCGAGGCCTCGCGCAGCGCGATCCGGTAGATCCACGTCCGCAGCGACGACTCGCCGTGGAAGTTCCCCACGCCCCGGAAGACCTTCACAAACACGTCCTGGGTCAAGTCGGCGGCGTCGGCGCGGTCATGCACCGTGCGCGCCAGCAGCGAGTAAATCGGCTGGTGGTAGCGGGCAATCAACCACGCAAAGGCTTCCTCCGAGCCGGCTCGAAGTTCCGCAGTTAGAGCCGCCTCTTCAGATTGAAGCGTCAGTGCGCTTGCAACATTGCCCATGGTGAGGTCCGCCTGCAACTCAGTATCCTCCCACCTTACCGCAACTCAATCGCTCCTGGCACATGAAAAGACTTCAATCAGCCCCATTTGTCATGACCACTTTCGCAATTCTGTTGCGGACACTCGCTCGAAAAGCCTGAGAAAACTGACGGAATCCCAATGCTACCCTGGAACCCCTTCACCCGAGTGCGTGGGAAACTCAACTCCTAAAACCCACGCCCTACATTCTCTTAGACACCGGACCCCACCCAAAGTGTTCCCGGTCACGCAACAATACACGCAAGTTACTGAAATCCCGGCTCAATCCCGCTCCGGCTGGAATCCGGCCCCGATTCTAAACCGTAAATACAATCCTCCGCCCCTTATCGGCCCGCGACCACGCCGCTTCCACCTCCGCCAACGGAATCGGCTCCGTGTCGATCCTCAACTTTCCCTCAGCAGCCAGAGAAAACAGCTTCGGAATCGCCGCGAAAATCACGTCCATCCTTGCTGACCCAAATCCGCTGCCCAGCAGCGTCAAATCCACGCTGCGCAGAACCCCTCCCGGAAGGCTGATCGTTGGGCCTGCACTGGCGCCCACCTCTACTAGCCGCGTCGACGGCGTTGAGCTCGCTTTGAATCCCTTTGCCAGCGCTTCCAGCAGCAGCTCCGTCGGCCGGCCCCACACATAGTCGATCACCACGTCAATCCCCATTGCCGCCTCGGCGGCAAATGCGTCCCGAACCGCATCTTCGGGCTGACCCAGAGCAATCACCGCATCCACATCCGCCGCCGCAATCGCCCCCACATTCCGCCCCACGCCAATCACCCGCTTCGCCCCCAGGTGCCGCGCCACCTGGATCGCAAGTTGCCCCGCAACCCCCGTCGCACCCATCACCAGAACCGTCTCGCCCGCTGTCAAGTGCGCCCGCTCCTTGATCGAAACCCACGCCGACATTCCTGGGTTCGCAATCGCCGCCGCCACTACATCGTCGATCCCATCCGGCAAAGGAACAGTCATCGCCCGCGACGCCACCGACCGCTCCGCCATCGTTCCAAACGGTGTGCGCGCAGCCCCAAAGAAAACGCGCGGTCCTTCCAGCACACCCACCCCGTCTACTCCGGGAACCATTGGAACCACCCCGTCGCTCGAGTAGTGCGTTCCGCTCGCCCGCCCCTTCACAATCGGGTGCAGACCCGCTGCCTTTACCTCGATCAGCGCCTCGCCCTCGCCCGCAATCGGATCCTTAAACTCCTGATATTGAGGGGCTTGACCCAGAGAATTTACTACGGCTGCCTTCATCTGAACGATCCTCCTTAACTTAGTTAATCAATACCTTAACATCGTTAAACGAAAAATGCTACACTTTTTTATGCCTGCAAAATCCAAGGCTCCAGCACTGCACGCCGCTGAGCGCGCCCCGCTCGACCGGAAGATCATTCTCGGCCACGCCTTCTTCATCCTGAATTCTATGGGCGTGGAAGGGCTCACTCTGCGCCGCCTCGCAGCCCACCTCGGCGTCCAGGCCCCGGCCCTTTACTGGCACTTCAAAAGCAAGCAGGAACTCTTGGATGAAATGGCCACTCACATCTTTCGCGAGGCCCTTCAGGAAGCCCCGGTCTACGATGCGGATCAGACCTGGCAGCAATGGTCGATAAGCTACTGCGTAGGACTGCGCAAAACGCTCCTACGCTATCGCGAGGGTGCAAAGATGTTCAGCGGCACCTATCTAACTAACGCTTCTCTCTACGCCCACATGGACGCCAGCCTGCGCAAGCTTACCGGCGCCGGGTTCACCTTACGCCAGTCCGTGGTCAGCGTCAGCGTCCTGTATGGCTATGTGGTCGGCTTCGTCATTGAAGAACAGGCCGTGCAACCGGCACCTGGCGAACCCGATCCGAAATACAATCTGGCCAGCCGTGACGCCCGCATCGACAAGGAAAAGTATCCGCTCGCTCACGCCGCAGGAGCGGTAATGTTCGCCGATCAAGACACCAGCTTTCTCGAAGGTGTCGATCTCATCGTCAACGGAATGAAGGATCTGCTCCTACAACCCCCGGCCAGAGATTGACACCTCCGGCATGAGCGGAGACAATAGGAGAGTTGAATCCCGCAGCGCGGATAGTCGCATCCAATCCTAAAGTGGGCCTGTGGCGCAGCTGGGAGCGCGCTTCCATGGCATGGAAGAGGTCATCGGTTCGATCCCGATCAGGTCCACCAATTATTTCAAGCATTTAGCGCCACCTCCCTTCCGCGACTTTGTCGCATCTTTGTCGCAAATTCCAAAACCACACCACGAGTCGGCTTCGCAGGTCCTCCGGCAACCTCATCCGCAGTGTTGATCGAGAGTGCTGCTGACGCCGGCAGCGCCTCCTCCATCTTGGGGCCATCGGGACTCTGAAAAGCTGCCACCGCCGGCTCCGGAGAAGTCGCCGGAATAGTCTTCCTCGACAACTCTCTATGAATCGAGTCGACGGTCGAGCGCACCTCTGGTTGGAGGATCTGCATATAGACGTTCGTCGTCGTCGAGACCTGCGAGTGTCGCATCATGCCCTGAACGCCCTTGACATGACCTTCTGCCAGGGTTGCGATGGTGCGCCGGATGACTTGGAACGTCAGCTTCGGCAGTTCCAGTTCCTCAGCAAGTTTGTGCAGAACGCGTTTCCGGAAGTTGCTCGGATCCATCGGCCCACCGAAACGGCCTCGGAATATGAACGCGTCCGGCGAGACATCCTTGCCTTTCTTCCTGAGTTCCTCTCGCCATTCCACCACTTTCTTGGCCAGCGCTTCCGCGATTGGGACCTGCGTGGTGCTTCCCTTGGTCTTTCCGTAAGGACGAATCTTCCCCTTGTAGAGCGTCTCCTGAATGTCCAGGAGCAGCGGCACCTCAAGGAAGCTCCGCCAGCGCAAGCAGAACAGCTCGCTTGGCCGAAGCGCATTCGCCATATCGAGCATCATCAGGATCCAATCGCGCGGACTCTTTTCTAAGAGTCTGTCGAGCGCGGCACGCAGTTGCTCCCACGTAAGAGTCGTTTTATCGACCTCGCGCAGGTTCGCCGGCACCTTGAGCGAACGCGCAGGATCCTTAGCGAGATAGTCTTGGTCGACTGCCTCGGCAAAGATGGCCCGTACGTACGATCGGATCTGTAACACTCGATCCTTGGAATGGGTTTTGGCCAGCTGATTGAGATGATTCTGCAGGGTGTACTTGTCGAAGTTTTCGAGTCGTACATCCTCGAACGGGACGATTAGATCTGCTGTGATGATCAGCTTCTTCACCTTGGCAGTCTCTTCTCGCCAGTCCGACTCCTTCAGCGGCAGGTAGCGGTTTCTGACAAACCACCCGAAGGTAAAAGTGCCGTTCTTCACGGAACCGTCTTCAGTGATTTGCCCACTCAGCCGGGTGATCTCCTGCGCCAACTTCTCCCGGGCCCGAGATTTGGTCATCTCAGATTTCAGGCCAAGAGCTACCGGCGAAGAGACCGTCTTCGGTTGATTTGTCTCCGGATCGAGGACGGTGCGGCGGAAGTAGCCGTACCACTTCTTCCCTCGAAGCGAGACCCATCCTTTCTGGTACGAAGTTCCCATTTATTCCTCAAATTCTGTGTGGGGGAATAAGCGGGCCATCCTTATTTTAACGGCGTTTCCGACGTAAATTGGCAGCCCTCTCCCGCTCCTTCAGGAACTCCTCGATCCCACTCGCCCTGTAGCGCAGGGCGCCGTCACTCATGCGAATGACCGGCAGATACGGCAATCTGCGCGAGGAGTGATCCCAAACCCAGTCCTTGCTAACCCTTAGCCTTTGGGCGACATCCTCGGCGGTCAAAAGGGGATCGACCGTCTCCAACTCCCTAAAAGCAAGCACAGATCCCATAACCTCATTTCCTCCAAACCTGTGGTGTCCGGGCCGATTCGGCCCGGCGAGTGTGGAAATCTTGGGTCGAATTCGATTCTCGGTCAAATTGACGCCGACTCCTACCCGCTCCACCGGTCTCTGCGCCGAGGGGAATCGGAACTCGATTTGACCGAGTTTCGAGACCGCTTCATTCTGACTCCGCGTTCGAGGAGGCCGAATGGCGATCTCAACCAAAGCGCGTGGAGTGGCTGATGTTTGATTCCCTCAAAGACCTCTCCAGCAAGCTCGCCGCCACGGGCTACTTCATCGACCCCGTGATGACCCAGGTTGTCTTCCTGGCCGCGAAACTCCAGAAGCCGTTGCTGCTCGAAGGCCCCGCCGGCTCGGGCAAAACTCAATTAGCGCTGTCTGTCGCCGCCGCTGCCGATACGCATGTTGAGCGACTGCAGTGCTACCGCGGCGTGACGGAGGACAAGGCCATCGGGCGCTTCGATGAGGGTCTACAGCGGCTCTACGTGGAGTTCTCAAAGGGCCAGCACGAGAGCTGGCAGAGTGTTCAGGCTAACCTCAAAGGGTGGGACTTCTTTCGGCCCGGTCCTCTGATGCGCGCGCTCGAATGCGACCGGCCATGCGTGCTGCTCATTGACGAGTTGGACAAGGTAGACGAAGGGTTCGAAGCAATGCTGTTGGAAATACTTTCCGCATGGACGCTTTCGATTCCCGAGTTTGGCACCGTCAGCGCAAAGAGCATTCCCTTCGTCGTGCTCACCAGTAATGAGGAGCGCAGACTGGGCGACCCCATCCGTAGGCGCAGCCTCTACGTGCGTGTCGAGCACCCGACGCCGGAGCGCGAGGCGGAGATCATCGCCAGCCGCACTCCAAAGGCCGATGAGACGTTTCACCGGGAGATGGCAGGAATCGCGCTCTCGTTCCGCAACTATTCTCTCGAAAAGCCGCCCTCGGTCTCGGAGATGATCGACTTTGCCAACGCACTTCAACTGCTCGGAACCGACCACGTAACCGAGGAGCACCGCGA
>JBEKZG010000148.1:0-7920 GCA_049510095.1 Occallatibacter sp. | reverse complement strand
CCCAACTGCTCTTTCGAGTCGGCGTAGGGGCCGTCGAGCACCTGGGTTTTGCCATCGACGATACGGACGGTGGTGGCTGTGGACACAGGGCGAAGGCGATTGGAGCCCTTCAGCGCGCCCGCCTCCTTGAGGGCTTCGCCGTAGGCCATGTAGGCGGCCATTCCCTGTTGCTGCTGCTCCGGGGACATGTTGTTAAAGCCGGCTTCGTCAGCGTGGAGCAAGAGAAGATATTGCATTGAAATCCTCCGTGGTGATGTGCGGGCTTGTGGTCCGCCGCTACAGTGACGATGGGGAGGGGGCGATTTGGACAGGGACGAGAAAATAACTTTTGCAGCGAAGAACGAAAGCTGAACCGGTGTTCTACGTCTTCCTTTTTTTGGCGGTCTTGCCGGCCTTGCTTCCAGTTTGTTTCTTCTTAGCCGCCTTCTTGATGGCTTTTGGAACGGCTTTCTTCGCGGCGGCTTTGCGGCGGCGAATCTCTTGCGGCGAGTACATGGTGCCGCGGCAGATTTCTGCGCCGCAGTTGCAGATGGCCGGGTCTGTCTCGTCTCCGTCGTAGAGGCAGTAATCGTAAGTGATCTCGGCTCCGGCAGGAATGTTTTTGATGGCGGTGACAAAGACGCGGCCGTCGACCTCGCTGGTTTCGCAGTTGGCGTCGCAACTGTGGTTGATGAACATGGTGGCGCAGTGGCCGTCGATGACGATCTCTCCGTTGCCCAGTCCAAATAAGTAGGTGACGGGCTGGTCCTGGTAGAGGGTGTCGGCCTGGTCTTTGGTGATGCGGGGGCCGGTGTACTCGGCTACGCGCGCGCCTTTGCGGATGCGGGTTGTGGTGTAGCAGCCGGCGGCGTGGATGGCGGAGGAGCGGATGATGAGAGCCATGCGGGTGTGCGATGCTTTCTGTGGATACGAGGATTGTTCCGTATGCACCGCATCGTAACATTAGAGGGGGCATCCAAGACGGACATTCGTCAGGCCCATTCAGGGGTGAGGGAACTGGGAATGAAACGGAGCATTTGGTTTGCGCTGGTTTTGCTGGGGTGCATGGCGACGGGGCCGCACCTGGTTGCGCAGACTACGAGCAATGGAAATGGGGCAGGACAAGCCCAGACCAAGCCGAGCGGACAGCAACCTGGGCAGCCGCAATCGGGGCAGCAACAGGGACAACCTGCGGGAGCCAATGCGTTTCCTGAGGATACGAACTCGATACCTGTGCTGCCGGTAAAGACAGCGACGGGTGGAGGGGACGGCGGTGGATCGGATAGCGGAGTGGGATATTCCCACCTTGCGCTGCCGAGCGAGGACATGGACCCGGCACGCAGCCCTGACGATCCGGAGGTGACGCCCGGCACGTCGGACAGCAATTTTAGTTCGAGTTTGACGGGTATGGATAGGGTTTTGCCTGCGCCGGACGACGATTCAAACAAGCCTGACCAGAAGAGAAAGCTGGCTGTTAAAGAGCCTACTCACAAAGAAGCCGCTTCAAAAGATATCGAGGTGGGCGGGTATTATCTCGAGCGGAAGAACTGGAAGGCGGCAGAGTCGCGGTTTGAGTCGGCGATGGTGCTTGATCCGGATAATCCGGATGTTTTCTGGGGGCTGGCGGAGTCGGCGAAGCATCTGGGGAATTTTGCGGATGCGAAGAAGTACTACCAGACGGTGGTGGACTACGACCCGGACAGCAAGCATGGGAAAGAGGCTAAGAAGGCGCTGAAGGAGCCTGAGGTGGCGAATGCTGTGGCTGCGGCGCCCGTGGGTGAGACGCCGAAGCAGTGATCGCGCACGCACCCTCCCCCACCCGGTTTCTGTAAATAAATTCCTTGTTTTCAGCATGTTAGACAGAGGTATCCGCTGCAAAATATTGATTCCAAAGGAGTTATTTGCAGATTCTAGACATTAAAGGAGTTAGACCACCTTTTCCCAGTGTGCGGGGAGTTTTTTGATCCAATTCGGGAAGACAAAATTCGTTCGTCCCAGGACTTCTTTGCGTTGCTTCCGTGTCCGTGTTTCGACTGCGGATGCTCCCTCCCTCGATATCAGGTGATCCATGCTCAATTCAATTTCTATTGTGCGCCGAGGACACATAATTCTCTGCAACGGATCGCCATTTTTCCGGATGCGGTGAGGAACGGGTCCTAGCAGGCTGCGGAAAAAGGGCGGGATTATGCGTCATGGGTGGAGAAGGACAACTCGCAGGGGCTAAAGCCCACCTCATTTTATTGGCTTTATCGGCACGACTGAAGTTGTGCCCTGATACAAAGCCTTGGAAAAAGACGCGGAATCGAGTTTTTCCGCAGCCTGCTAGAGGAAGTCCCGTATCCAACTTTACAGGTATTTAGAAACCAGCCCAGCGGAGATAGGCCGCTATTATGGGCTGGCCCCAGAGGCTGCTGATGATGCCGCCGATGCAGAGGAATGTGCCTAGCGGGAGCTTTCTGACGGACCAGTCGTGTGAATCTGTTTTCGAGGATGGGGTTAGCAGGAGAACCATTGCGATCACGGCTCCCAGGACTACTCCGATTGCGAAGGATAGTAATGCGCCGGGAAGTCCTAGCCATGCGGCTAGTAGGGCCATTAGCTTGGCGTCGCCGAGGCCGATGCCTTCGCGGTGGCGGATTAGTTTGTAGAGCCAGCGGATGAGGAGGATTAGGGCGGCGGCGGCGAGGATGGAATAGAGACGATGGAGCGCACTGTTCACAAGTTCAGTTGCAAGTGGCGGCGGAGTGGGGAACCACGATGTCAGGCCGTAGGCAACCCGCGTCTCCAGAACGGCACAAATGAAGCCCAGCAGAATGCCGGGCAAGGTGAGCCAGTCGGGAAGCCAGAGATGCTCGGCGTCGAGAACGGCCAAGGCAGGAAGGAACCAAAGGAACGTAGCCCATCCAAAAGCAGTGACGACTACGTATGGACCGGTGAGCGCATTGAAATATTGGACAGGCGAGTTGCCTTCCAAGCCGCTGAGACTCTGCCAAACTTGCAACGCCCAGACGGCAGCTACCGCTGCCTCGACCAGCGGATACCGCCAGCCGATCCAGGTGTGGCAATTGCGACAGCGGCCGCGAAGTAACAGCCAACTCAGGAGCGGGATGTTTTCCCACCACGCTAGCTTGTGATCGCAATTTCGGCAGTGGGAGCGCGGGGTTACGATGCTTTCGCCTTGCGGCCAGCGGGTTAGGCACACGTTGAGGAAGCTGCCGAAGGCGAGGCCTAGCAGGCCCGCGAAAATTGTGCCTAGAATGCGAATCATGCGCGTGGTTGAGTATACGTCCAACGATGGAGTGGCCCTTGGCTGGTTTATCTACTCCCTGGTCCCCAAGTGCGAGGGACCAGGGGCACCCGGCGCGATGAAATGGGGCACAAGCTTCGAATGGGGCACAAGCTTGGTTACACCCCAAACTGACGCAGATGATGATCCAGGTGCTTGTACATCTGGATGGCCCACTCTTCTGGAGTTAAACGGCCAAAGAAACTGTGGGGATTCTTGGTGCAGCCGGTGGGGCCACCCGCGACAAAACGATCAATCAAGCCGAGCAATCGATTACGCTCGGTTGCGAAATCGGGCTGGCCGTGGACGATGAGGTCTTTCGCGGTTGGGGAATCGCGGCGGAACGGCGCGTCGTCGCCCGGGACCATCGGCTTGATGATGCGGCCCAGAATACCGAGAAAGAAAAGGCGTTGCGGTACGCGGTCTCCTACGGCCCACTCCAGGCTTCGGGCGCAGTGGGATACTGCCTGAGGCGCGCTCATGGAACCCCACTGGCGGGGGCTGTCCGCTTTGAGATGCGCGAGCCGGTCAATGATTTGTTGTGCGTCGGAGGGCTAATAGAGATTGCGCATGGATTCACTTTATACTCCGTCGCGGTGGCCGGAATTGCCGCGCACTAACAGGTTGTGGTTTGGGAAGAAGTCACCCCGCAGGGGCTAAAGCCCTCTCTCTCAAATTAAATTGCTTGCGGCACGAGTAAACTCGTGCCCTGATACAAAGCGCATCCAAAACCGAGTTTTTCACCAAGCTGTGAAGTCGTGCCCTGACGCTTACTGGCTCTTCCCATGAGTTTTTCCGCAGTCCGCTAGAGTATCAGAAGGTCAGCGGATGTGGGGTAAACTTGGGGGTACATGGAACCCCCTCCGGAAAGCTACCCACCCAATGCTTCCTCATTGCAGACCGCCACCGATCCGGCGCGGGCGGCGGAGTTGTTTGCGCAGTCGGTTAGCATTATGGCGCGGCTGCGGGCTCCGGGCGGCTGCCCCTGGGACCGCGAGCAATCGTTTGATTCGATCCGCAAATACACGCTGGAAGAGACGTACGAGGTTTTCGACGCCATTGAGCGGCGGGATTTTCCGCATCTGGCCGAGGAGCTTGGCGATCTGCTGCTGCAGGTGCTGTTTTATGCGGAGATGGCGGCCAACGAAGGGCATTTCACGATTGCCGATGTGCTGGACCAGCTGAACAATAAGTTAATCCGGCGGCATCCACATGTGTTTGGGGATGAGGCGGCGCGAGCGGCGGGCAATCGGGCTGACGTGAATGCGGATGTGGAGGGATCGTCGGCGGCTGTGCTGCGGAATTGGGAGGAGATCAAAAAGGCTGAGGCATCGCATGCGGCGGGCTCTCCCGCTGCTTCGAGGCTGGATAGCGTGCAAAGGGCGATGCCTGCGCTGGCTGAGGCGGCGAAGCTGGGGGCGAAGGCGAAGAAGGCTGGATTCGATTGGCCGAACTGGCGCGATTTGCTGCCGAAGCTGGCGGAGGAGACTGCGGAGTTGGAGGCGGAAGCGGCTTCCGGCGATCCGGCGCGGAAGCCGGCCGTGGAGGCGGAGCTGGGCGATTTGCTGTTTACCGCGGTGAACCTGGGTCGGCATTTGGGCGTGGATGCGGAGATGGCGTTGCGCGGGTGCAACCGGCGGTTCAGGGAGCGCTTCAGGGCGATGGAATTGGCGTCGGAGAGGCCGTTGGAGGATTTATCGCCTCCGGAGTTGGAGGCGCTTTGGGTGGAGGCGAAACGGAAGTTGGCGGAGCAGGAGGGCGCGGAGAAATGACGCCTGTGAAGCATCAATCAGGGGCTAAAGCCCGTGCTCATTTTGCGATCTTTTTGGCACCCTTCGACTTCGCTCAGGGCAGGCTATTGAAGTCGTGCCCTTTCAAACATCTAAGTCCAGGTGGGGTTTTTTCCGCAACATTTAAGGCCCGTGTTCATTTTGCAAGTTTTTCGGCACCTTTCGACTACTGTCCCACGAGAGATTTCTCTCCGTGTTCGGTCGCCCCTACGGGGCTTATTGCATTCTTCTCCGCTTCCCCAGGACTGCGTCCGCCGCAGCGGACTTGTCCTGGGCTATTTTCGACGGCTCCCTCCGGGAGCGAATGGGCAGAGGAGGGACGGGCGTGATTGTGTTTCGGGCCTGCTCCGGGTTTGATGAGCTTGAGGCATGTGTCCGGCTGCAGATTGAAGTGTGGGGCTACGATGAGGCGGATGTGATCCCGCGCAGGGCTTTCCTGGTGGCGGAGAAGATTGGCGGCCAGGTGATCGGGGCCTTTGATACGGATATCGAGGGGGCACCGGCTGAGGGTGGATCGGAATCGCTGGTTGGTTTCGCTCTTTCTTTGCCGGGAGTGAAGACCGGAGATGGAGAACCGCGAGCTTATTTGCATTCGCACATGCTGGCCGTGAAGGAGGGATACCGGAACCGCGGGCTGGGCGCCAACTTGAAGTTGGAACAGCGCAAAGAGGCGCTTTCACGTGGGATACGGCACATGGAGTGGACCTTCGATCCCCTGGAGATCAAGAACGCATTCTTGAATATCCACAAGCTGGGCGTCATCGTCTGTGGATATCGCGTGAATTTTTATGGTGTATCCTCATCTCGACTGCAAGGTGGGTTGCCGACGGACCGCTTACTGGCGGAGTGGGAGCTCGACTCACCGAGGGTGCAGGCAATTCTTGAAGGCAGCGGGGCTGCCAGGCAGATAAAGGAACGAGTTTTGGTCCGTATTGTTGTGCCGGCCTCCATTTATCAGTGGAAGGCTTCAGAGCCGGGCAGGGAACGCGCACTCGCCGTTCAGTTGGAGAACCGCCGCAAGTTTCAAGAGGCATTTTCCCAGGGGTTGGCCGTGCTTGGCTTCGTCCGGGATGCGGAAGGAAATGGAGTCTTCGAACTGGGATTCCCCACCCAGCCGGAGTTAGGCATCAGATCCAGGTCCGAAGGAATGTAAACAAATTATGAGAATCGATGCGATCATCCTGCGGGAACTTCACCTGCCGTTGGTGCGCCCCTTTGAGACCAGTTTTGGCGTAACGCGGCAGCGACGGATTCTTCTGGCTGAGGTTCAGTCAGAGGGACTGACGGGCTGGGGCGAGTGTACGGCGGGGGAGCGGCCGTTCTTTTCCGCGGAGTCGACCGATAGCGCCTGGGCCGCGATTACGCAGGAACTGGGGCCTATGCTGGCTTCGGCATCACCGCATCATGGTGGGGATTGCCCGCGGCTGTTCAAACTGGTCCGGGGCAATCGCATGGCCAAGGCGACCCTGGAAAATGCGATATGGGATCTTGAGGCGCAGCGGGAAGGGATTTCTCTGTCGCGGCTGATGGGTGGTGTGAGGGAAACGATTCCATGCGGGGTGTCGCTGGGAATCCAGCCCTCAATACCGGAACTGCTTGCCATCATCGAGAAGGAACTGGCTGCCGGCTATCAGCGGATCAAGCTCAAGTGCAAACCGGGCTGGGACACGGAGGTTTTCGACCGGGTGCGCAGCCGGTGGCCGGAGGTTATGCTGAGTTGCGACGCCAACTCGGCCTACAAGCTGCATGATGCGGACCGCCTGGTGGAGTTCGATGCCTTCGACCTGCTGATGATCGAGCAGCCGTTGTGGCACGATGATTTCTACTACCACTCAATGCTGCAAAAGCGGCTGAAGACTCCGATCTGCCTGGACGAATCGATCAACAACCGCCGCGATGCGCTGGCAGCGATTGAGATGGAATCGTGCCGGATCATCAATATCAAACTGGGACGCGTTGGGGGATTCTCGGAGGCGATTGCGGTGCACAACGCCGCGCAGGAACGGGGAATTCCAGTGTGGTGCGGCGGCATGCTGGAGTCGGGCGTTGGACGGTCGCACAACATTGCGCTGTCGACGCTTGAGAATTTTACGCTGCCGGGAGATGTGTCGGCGTCGGCGCGGTACTGGGCCGAGGATGTTGTTGAGCCGGAGATCACTGTTTCGCCGGCGGGTGAGATTGTAATTCCAGATACGCCTGGACGCGGGTATGAGGTGCGTACGGACCTGGTGGAGAAGCTGACCGTGCGGAAAGAAACCATCCGGGCGATGGAACTGGTGGGGTAGCACAGTTTGAATTATGAGCTCCCACTCATTCTGCGATGAAGCTGCAGAATGAATGGGGCACAGACTGGCTGGTTGGCGAAGGAACTGCCTTCCCATGGACTTCGTACTGATTTACGGCGAGGCAACTTTGACGGCGGGATTGCGTCTCAATCGTGAGAGGCAGCGAAGGCTGGAAAGTTGCAGGCTGCCGGAGGTTGATTCGAAGTGACTCCCCAGGAAGAACACTTATTGAACTCGCTCGTGGAGCGGGTGAATCAAACACAATTGCAGGAAAAGGACCCCGATGCGGAGGCGCTGCTGAAACGGGCGCTTGGCGGAAATCCTGACGCGCTTTACATTCTGGCGCAGACGATTCTGGTGCAGAATATTGCGTTGGAACAGGCGAAGGGACAGGTGGCGCAGCTTCAGCAACAGTTGCAACAGGCGCGGACACAGCCGGCGCATGCAACGAGTTTTCTGGGTAATTTGCTAGGGCGCCATGACCAGACGCCGCCGCCTCCACCTCCTGCTCAGCCGGAGTATATTCCGCCTCCGCCACCTCCTGTGTACGCGCAGCCGCAATATCCGCAGCCGCAGTATG
>JBEKZG010000147.1:0-7994 GCA_049510095.1 Occallatibacter sp. | reverse complement strand
ACTGCGACGCGAGAAAGAGCCTGGTCAGCCGTGCGAAACGGAAATCGACGGTCCCGATCGCGAAAAATGTTCATACGCACGAAGACTTCCAGCATGCCGCGGCGGAGGGCTTTGAGCTTTTCCAGGGGTATTATTTCTGCCGTCCCAAGTTAGTGAGGGATCACAAGATCCCGCCCAATCGACTGACACAGCTTGAGATTCTGAAGGTTCTGCAAGAAGATCCGATCAATCTGGACCGATTGAGCCACCTGGTGATGAACGACGCTTCACTGACCTACGCATTGCTTCGTCTGATCAACTCACCGCTGTTCGCGGTGCGGACGGAAGTGACCTCGATTCGAGCGGCGCTGCTGCTGCTGGGCGATGTAGTCTCGCGCCGAGTGACAATGCTTGCGATAGCGAGCGAATTCAATGCGGACCAGCCTGCGGAACTTCTTCGGATGTCTTTCGAACGGGGACGATTCTGCGAAATGTCCGCCGATCTTTTGGGACTATTGCCGAGCGAGCAATACCTGATAGGGATGGTGAGCATGTTCCCTGCGATGCTGCGGATTCCGATGGAGGAGCTGGTGCGGATGCTGCCGCTGCGAAAACAGGCGTGCGAAGCGCTTCTGGGAAAGGGAAACCGGGAGGGCGTTCTACTGGATTTTCTGATCAGTCAGGACTGCGGGGACTGGGCCGGGGGCGAAGCGATTCTCCAGGCGAACCAGCTGCGGTTCGAAGAGGTTATGTGGCGGTTTAGCGAGGCAGTGGCCTGGTCCAGCACCGCTATGCAAGCGGCGTGATGGGGCGGCGAGTCAGCGGATTAGCGAGTCGGCCGACCGACGGGCGAGGCCTGACCTCGAATCCCGATCTCATCATTTCAAACTCAACGGTAGGAGTCGTCGCGGTGGATTACGAACTCGGGGAATGCGCCGCCGCCTAGTTCGTGGAGGTCCATGCCGATGCGCTCGCCGTCGGCTTCGACGCGGAAGGGGACGACGCGGTTGAGGAGCCAAAAGAGCAGATAGACGAGGGGCAGGATGACGCCGAGGAGGGCGGAGACGCCGACGAACTGGGCGACGAGTTGGCCGGGAGGGAGGGCGAAGAGGCCCGCGGCGAGGAGTCCCCAGATTCCGGAGGCGGCGTGGACGGAGATTGCGCCGGAGGGGTCGTCAATGGAGACGGCTAGTTCGAGGACCTCGACGAGGAGTGGGGTGAGGATGCCGGCGACGAGGCCGATGACGAGAGACTGCAGGGGCGAGACGAGGGCGGCAGAGGCGCTGGAGGCGACCAGGCCGGCGAGCCATCCGTTGGCGCAGAGGCTGGCGTCGGGCTTACCGAAGCGAATGCGGGTGACGGTGAAGGTGGCGGCGATGGCTCCGGAAGCGGCGAGGAGGGTGTTGATGGCGGTGAGGGGCAGCGCGGTGAGCGGGGCATGGAGCCAGAGGACGGCTCCGGCCAGGTTGAAGCCGAGCCAGCCGACAAGGGCGATAAAACAGCCAAAGAGAATGTAGACGGCGTTGTGGCCGGGCATGGCGGTGGAAAAGCCTTCTTTGGGGAATTTTCCTTTGCGCGAGCCCGTGATCCAGACGATGGCGAGTGCGCTGAGGCCGCCAAGGACATGGATGGAGGCTGCGCCGCCGGGGTCGGAGAAGCCGGAGCCGAGCGAGAAGTTGATGCCGAGTTGCGCGAGCCATCCGCCGGCCCAGACCCAGTGAGCGAAGAGCGGAAAGACAATGGCGGCGAGGATGGCGGCAGATGCGCAGCCGGCGGCGAGACGGAGACGGTCGGCACCCGAGCCATAGGGAATGAGCGCGGCGAGGGCTACGGCGAGGAATTCAAAGAGCAGTTCGAGCTGGGATTGAATTGGGGCAGTGCTGAGGCCTGCGAGGAAGAGCGGGCCCGCGCCTAGCCAGTTCCAGGGTTTGCCGGCGAGGTGAAGGATGTGGCCGGGATCGGCTGGCGTGCCGGTGAGGGTGGAGCCGATGAGGAGAAACACGATGGCGGCGACGGCGAGAATGGCGAGGCTGCCGAGGAGGGCCTGGGCGGCGGAGCGGGAGCGGCCGAGGCCGGTGTTGATGAGGGCGACGCCGGCAATGGCGAGCGGGGCTAAAGCCAAGAGAACAAGGGTGATAGCGGCGGCGGTGTCGGACATCACAGGAGGGGGGATGGGAACGGCGGGAAGCAGGGCAAAAGGGGTCATCAGCGCGGGTCTCCAGAATTCTGTCCACGCGGCTCGATGTGTCCCTTGACGGCAACGACCAGGCCGAGGATTTCGACCCCGATGCCGCAAAGGATGAAGGCGATGCGCGGGGCGGGGGCCGGGAAGAGGACGAGTGCGGTGACAGTGAGAAAGAAACCGGCGGGCATGACGAGCAATCCGGCGTGTTTCATTCGGTTTCCCTTTCAGGCGTTGGAGAGATGGAGGTTCGCGGTCCGGATCCGGCTTGGCAAGTGTGGCTTGGGCGCTGGGTCCGCAATGCTTGTGGCTTTTGACTGAAGACAAGCGGTAGTAACTTCTTTATTAATTCTAAACGATCGGATTGTGGGGGCTGGCGGGATCGGGTCGAGGCCAGGGCAATCGCCTGAAAATCGAGTGCCGGGAAGTCAGGGGTTCGCCGCGGCCCTACGGGACGCGAAAACGCCACTGGGATTGCTTCCCCGGATTGCGTTCGCCGCGGCGGACTCCATCCGGGGCTATTTTCGTTCCCTCCCTCCGGGAGGGAGTGCGGGGATCGGCAAGTTGAGCCTAGGTAATGAACCGGGGCTGTGAACGCGGATCCTTCAAGCGATCGCCCTTGGGGCGGGTAGGGATGGGGCGGCGGTTATCCCTTACGGTTTCCTTCTGGAGGGCGGGCAATAATGAGCTATGTATCTACGACTGGATCGGGCCCATCGGGTTCTGCCTGTGATTCTGGGTGTGGCGACGTTGGTGGATGTTGGGGTGCTGCTGGTCTGGGATGCGATTCCACGGCTGTTTCCCGTGAGGAGCCACGATTTTCTGGCGTCGTTTTCGCTGGCGATGATCGCGGTTGCGTATCTTGTTTACCAGATGGCGCACAGGCCGGCGCGGCTGGAATTTCTGAAGGCGGCGATGCTGGCGGTGGCGTTTCTGTTCTGGGGGGCGAATCAGCTGTGGCCCAGTTCGCCTCAGGCTACGCTTTATAACGACATTGCGATCGCGTTGTTTGTGCTGGACGTATTTCTGGTGATGGTGGGGTGGCCGGGGACATCGCCGGACGAGTCGTTTGGCGAGACGTATTCGGAGACGCCGGAGGAGCGGTAGCCCAGAGCAATTGGAGAATCGGTGTAGCGTTGGCATGGTCTCTTTCCAGATCCACCGATCGCGACGAGGCTGCGATGAAAGGGGCACGGACTTGGGGTACCGTCCACAGGTGTGCGATCCGTGATAGTTTGGATTAAATATCCCAGTCTCTGGTACGGACGACGCCAGGGGTACGGGGGTGTTTTCCCGGCATCAACTCTTATCACAACCGGTAATCTTTTCAGTCAATTACAAAATTACGGGCGAGCGATATTTTTTAAGAATTTCGGGAATTGTGCCCGCATAAACCCCTGTCTGGCTGCTATATTGATTTTTCAGGCTTCTCCGCCACTCCGCTGTTTTTTGCTCAAGATTGATTTTTGTACACAACATGTGTGACCGCCAGCACATTGGCGCATCAACAACCACAAGCGAACCGCTGGGTGAATTCTTCCCACGGTCAGAATCCTGTAAATAACGCGTTCGCCCGCGAGCACAGCGGGCAGAACCAAAAATAACAATCACGCAGGGAAAGCAATCATGGCGCAGATATTTGAACGCAGCTCCAATGCGCTGGCTCGCGCGAGCCTGGTGTTGACGGGGCTGATCGTGATCGCCCTTGGGGTGACGCTGGATGGGCTGCAGCGTTCACCGTGGGTGACGCGGCAGGGGCAGCGCCCGGACCAGCCGGTGCCATTCAGCCATAAGCATCACGTGCAGGGACTGGGATTGCAGTGCCAGTACTGTCATGTGACGGTGGAGAAGTCGAGCTACGCCGGAATTCCGCCTACGAAGACCTGCATGAACTGCCACGCGCAGATATGGACCAACGCGCAACTGCTGGAGCCGGTGAGAACGAGTTGGGCCACGAACCAGAGCCTGGTGTGGACCAAGGTGCATGACCTGCCGGATTTTGTTTATTTCAGCCACGAGATTCACGTGAACAAGGGACTGGGCTGCGCAAGCTGCCATGGGCGCGTGGACCTGATGCCGCTGATGTATGAGCAGAACACGCTCCAGATGGAGTGGTGTTTGGACTGCCACCGGAATCCGGCGAAGAATATCAGGCCCACGGGCGAGGTCTACAACATGGCGTGGGAGAAGCCGGCGGAAGCGAGGCCGGTGTGGTGCTCTGTTCAGGATGTGCAGAGCGGTGTGCCGACGGCGCAGGGCGTGAGCTGCACGACGACAGATCCGAGCGGGGAAGGGCCCGAAGTGGCTAGCCTGCAAATGCCTTTGGGCGGGGTGCGAGGGATGGCCGGAGATGTGGCTGGGGCGGTGCCGGTTGCGCCGGTGTACAAGAAGTTTACGAACCAGGAGGATTTGGGGCATTTCCTGGTGGATCGGTATAAGATTCGGACCCCGAAAGAGCTGACCAGCTGCGAGGTCTGCCACCGATGAGCGCTCCTTTTAATGAGAAGATTACGGTGATGAAGCAAGTGGTGGTCGAGGGTGCCGCAGGGGCTAAAGCCCAGGCCTCATTATCGGCGTCTTCTGGCACGACTGAAGTCGTGCCCTTTCAAAACTCCGAAGTCGTGCCTTCTAGACCCTCCGGCGCCGGCAATGAGCCGATGACACTGGCTGCTGTGCGCGAGGAGTTGAAGGGCGTGAAGGGCAAGAAGTATTGGCGGTCGGTGGATGAGCTGGCCGGTACGGCGGAGTTTCAGGCGGCGGTGGAAAAAGAATTCCCCTCTGCGGCGCAGGAGTGGGTCGATCCGGTTTCGCGGCGCGGGTTCATGAAGCTGATGGGCGCGTCGATGGCGCTGGCGGGATTAGCCGGATGCACGAAGCAGCCGGACGAGCCCATTTATCCGTATGTCAAAGCGCCGGAAGATTTGATTCTGGGCAAGCCGATGTACTTTGCGACGGCGCATCCGTTTGTGACGGGGGCGGTGCCGCTGCTGGTGAAGAGCGACGAGTTCCGTCCGATCAAGCTGGACGGGAATCCGGAGCATCCTTATAACGCTGGATCGAGCGATCCGTTTTCGCAGGGGACGCTTCTCGAGCTTTACGATCCGGACCGTGCGCAGCATGTGACCTTCCGCGGCGAGAACCGCGAGTGGGCCGAGTTTGCGGAGACGTTCCGGGAGAAGCTGGTTGAGAGCAAGGATGGGACGGGGATTTATGTCCTGAGCTCTGCGATTACTTCGCCGACGCTGGCGCGGCAGTGGAAGGCTGCGCAGGCGGCTTATCCGAAGGCGACGCTGATCCAGTATGACGCGGCGATTGCTCAGACATGGCTGGAGTATGCGCCGGGCATTCAGTACGATTTGTCCGCCGCGGACGTTATTGTATCGCTGGATGCGGATTTTCTTTCGGGGGCATCCTATCCAGGGTTCCACAAGCTGGTGGGCGACTATGCAAAGCGGCGCAAGAGCCCGGAGACTCTGAACCGGCTTTATGCGATTGAGAGCACGCCGACTACGACGGGGTTGAAGGCGGAGCATCGGCTTGGACTGAGGGCGAGCGAGATTCCGGCATTTGCGGCGGAGTTAGCGAAAGCGCTTGGTGTGGCTGGCGTTGAGGCCTCGGCGTATGCATGGACCGATGCGCAGAAGAAGTTTTTGACCGCGCTGGCGAAGGATCTGAAGGCAAGCGCGGGCAAGAGCGTGGTGATTCCGGGGCTTTATCAGAGCTCAGCGGTTTACACGATTGCGCTGGCGATCAACAACGCGCTGGGCAATGTGGGCAAGACTGTTTCAATCGCTCCGGAGCCGGTGAATCCGGTTCCCGCGAAGAGCCAGATTCAGGATTTGAAGGCCCTGGTTGGGGATTTGAATGCGGGGAAGGTGGATTGGCTGGTGGTTCTGAACGGCAATCCGGTCTATTCCGCACCTGCTGATCTGGAATTCCTGAATGCGTTCAATAAGGCGAAGGTTACGGCGCACCTTGGCTCGCACTACGACGAGACGGGGCGCGAGGCGCACTGGACGATTCCGTCGGCGCACTATCTTGAGTCTTGGAGCGATGCTCGGGCTTATGACGGGACGGTTTCGATTGTGCAGCCGATGATAGAGCCGCTTTATGGCGGTAAGACGGCGCACGATGTGCTGCAGATTGCGCTGAACGAGCCGTTGCTGAGCGCGTATGAGGCGGTGAGAGAGACATCGAAGCCGTTGATCAAGGGCGATTTTGAGACGGGCTGGCGCAAGGCGCTGCACGACGGATGGATTGACGGGACGGCATTCGACAAGACCGCGAAGACAAGCGTGGGTGCGGCTTTCCAGGGAACGGTTCCGGCGCCTTCGTCGAAGGATGCAATTGAGATTATTTTCAGGCCCGATCCGAATGTGTATGACGGACGGTGGGCGAATGTGGGCTGGCTGCAGGAACTGCCGAAGCCGGTTACGAATCTGAGCTGGGATAATGCGGCGATTGTTTCCGGCGCTACGCTGACGAAGCTGGGTGTGGAAGAAGACGACATTCTTGAGATCACGGTGAATGGCCGCAAGGTTCTGGCGCCGGTGATTGTTGCTCCGGGGCATCCGGATAACTCGGTAACAGTGCATCTGGGTTATGGGCGGCAGGTGGGACGCGTGGCTGGCGGTGCGGGATTCAATGCTTATTTGATTCGCACGGCAGACGCGCCGTTTTATGCGACCGGCACCGTGAAGAAGGTGGATGGCAAGTGGGGCACGGCGATTACCAAGAGCCACTACCAGGACCACCGCGGGAGGCTGTTCGGCGAACAGGGCAACGGGAATAACTCACTGGAAGCCGATGAGGCGATCAGCGAGCGCGGGATTGTCCGTTACGCAACGCTGGAAGAGTACAAGGCCGATCCGGGGTTTGCGAACGAGGGCGAGTCACACACCAAGACGGACAAGAGCGTTTCGCTGTTCCCGGATTGGCCGTACAAGGACAATGCCTGGGGCATGTCGATCGACATGAACAGCTGCACGGGATGCAATGCGTGCATTGTGAGCTGTTATGCGGAGAACAATATTGCCGTGGTGGGCAAGCAGCAGGTACGGATCGGGCGCAATATGCAGTGGCTGCGCATCGACACATATTTTGAAGGCGATTTGAGCGCGCCGCGGGCGCACTTCCAGCCGATGGCCTGCCAGCACTGCGAGAACGCTCCCTGCGAGCAGGTTTGTCCGGTGGGTGCTACCGTACATACGCCGGAAGGGCTGAACACGATGGTGTACAACCGCTGCGTGGGCACGCGTTATTGCTCGAATAACTGCCCTTACAAGGTGCGGCGGTATAACTTCCTTCTTTACTCGGATTACGAGACGGAGAGTTTGAAGTTATCGCGAAATCCCGATGTTTCCGTGCGCTCACGCGGCGTGATGGAGAAGTGCAGTTACTGCATTCAGCGGATTTCGGCGGCCAAGATCGAGGCCGACAAAGAGAATCGCGGAATCATCGACGGCGAGATTCAGACCGCATGCCAGCAGGCCTGCCCGGCCTCGGCCATTACCTTCGGTAACATCAACGACAAGCAGAGCAAGGTGGCGAAGTTGCAAGCCGACGAGCGCAGTTACCAGGTGCTCGCCGATCTGAATACGCGTCCGCGAACAAAGTATGTGGCCGCGGTGTTGAATCCTAACTCCGAACTCCAAGACGCGCCGGTGGAACATCTGCCGGCGAAGGGTTGAAGGATCGGAGGAACCTTTGCGGCGGTTTTGATACAAATGCAGCGAGTTGGCAGGCTTGCAAGTTGGCGAGTTAGTAGGTTGAGAGACTGAACGGTTAGCAAGTTAGCGGAGTCAGGATGGCAACCAGCGAATTGAAAGACAGC
>JBEKZG010000146.1:0-8019 GCA_049510095.1 Occallatibacter sp. | reverse complement strand
CTCACGGCGCAATGCGTTGGCCAGAATGTCGGCCGCATCGTCGTCTGCGACACTACCGGCGGAGCCAGTCCCGAGGAAGTCTCCGAGGTCTTCCGCAGCCTGACGCACACCTACCCAGGCGCGAAATTCGGATTTCACGGTCACATGGATCGCGGTCTCGGAATCGCCAATACACGCGCTGCCATCTTTGCCGGAGCCGCGCAGATTCAGGGCACGCTGCTCGGAACCGGCGAGCGCTGCGGCAATGTAAACCTCACCACTGTCGTCGGTGCGATGCAACTCCGCGGCGAAGCGGAATTCGTCCCTCCCGAATCGCTCGCTGGCCTGTCCAGCCTTGCGTATACCGCTTACGCAGCATTCTCGCTCGACGTGCCGCATGGCGCACCCATTGTCGGCACTGGCGCTTTTGGCACCTGGGCCGGAATGCACGGCAGCAGCGAGCGCAAGAATCCCGGCGCATATCTCTGGTGCGACCCCACTCAAGTCGGCGCAACCTCGGTGATCGGTGTCAATCGTCAATCGGGAAAGGCCAACATAGTTCTCCTCTCAGAATCGATCGGCGTCCCTCTCAATTCCGCGCAAGCGCAGGTGCTGATGGACTCCAATTCCGCCATGATTGAAGGCGGCGGCTTCACAGCCAGTGAAGTCTCTTTCCGCCTTGCCTGCATGAAAGTCCTCAATACCCACCAGAATTATTTCAGTGTTAAAAGCTGGCGCGTCATCGACGAGTCCGACGTCATCCACAACCGCTACGTCCAGGCCTCCATGTTGTTATCCATCGGCGAAACCACGATCGCGGCTACACGCGCCGAGGGTGCCGGTCCGGTCGATGCGCTGACCAAAGCTATGAGACAGGAGTTGGAAAAGTGGTACCCGGCGATCGCACAAGTGCGCCTGGGCAGGTTCAGCGTTACAGCTATCGACGTATCCGCGCACGACACAGCCGCCCACGTCCGGGTCACCGTAAGCTTTCACGCAGACGGACACGAGCCTTGGACAACTGCTGGCGTAAGCAGCGATTTGAATCAGGCCGCTTTGATGGCCATCGTGGATGGTTTCCAGTTCTGGCTATCGGAATCCACGATTCCTGAAACCGCACCGATGGAATCCTCCGACTTGAAAGCCTTGAAAACTCCCGCACAGGCCGCCGACTTCAGGCCGTCTTCTCTATCCGTACTCCTGCCGGTGAGGTAGCCGGCCGCGCAACCGCCCATAGGATCAGCACAATCCCCGCCGCCGCGCTCCCCGCGCTGGCCAGTTGCGCATTCGATAAACCCCAAAGAATCTTCGGATTGCGCCTGATGAATTCAACCAGAAAACGAGCCAGGCCGCTCAGCGCCAGGTACTGGCCCACAATTGCGCCTGTCCTGTGCGGCTTGCCTCCGCGCCACCAAAGCCACGCGCCAATCAGCAACCCGGCTCCCAACTCGTAAAGAGGCGTCGGATGAACCCTGACAAACGTCGGCTCAATCCCGTGCGGAAAACTCATCCCCCACGGCAGGTTTGTCGGAATCCCGTAGCAGCCGTCCCCGGAAAGAAAGCACCCGATCCGCCCGATCCCGTACCCGATCGCCGCCGCCGGTGCTGCCAGGTCCAGCGTCTTCAACCCGCCAATCTTGGCCCACCACCCCAGAAACACCAGCGCCGATATGCCGAAAATCAGGCCGCCAACCCACGCAAACCCCGCCGTATCCCAAAGCACCCGCCAACCTTGCTCCTGAAACTCCAACGGCGTGTCGATCACATGCCACAGCTTGGCGCCCACAATACCCAGCACGGCCGCAATCGCCACCATCCCCACCGCGTCCCCATCCAGGCCGGCTCGCTTGAACCCACGGTCCATCACAAAAGCCGCAGCCACGCACGCCAGCCAGAGCATAAGTCCAAAGGTAGGCAGAGAGAAGTGCCAAAAGGGAAGATTGATTTGTATATACGGCAACATGTCTCTTTAAGTATAGACGCGGCTGCCCCCAAATCCTCTCGCCAGGCTTCTCGTCATCCCTGCCCCGTCTTCTCTCCGTCAGGGTCAATCAGCGGCGCATCGAACAAAGCGATCTCTTCCGGAGCGGGTACCTCGAACGTTTCCGACCACCGTTCCAGAGCATCCCGATCAATCGGCGGATTCTCCGACCCCCGCCGTTCTATCCGCTCCAGCAGCAAATCCACTGGCGCCAGAAGAAGATGCAGTTCCACAGCAGCGCCCAGCCCCCGGGCTCTCATCCGCAGAGCGTCCCTCTCAGCCCGCGCCCAGGTACCCCACTCAATAATCACCGTAAGTCCAAGCGCCAGCAATTCCTGCGCAAGCTTCCACTGCAGCGCCTCGATCCTCGCACGCTTCTCTGCGTCCCACACATCGATGTCAAGCGCATCCATCCATTCATCGGGACAAAATCGAACCGCGCCCAGCCGTTCCGCCAGCAGCAAGGCCCGATGCGTCTTCCCCGAGCCCGGCAGCCCGCAAACAAGGATGAGTCTCGGTCCGCTCACAGGATGCTCCATAAGCCTGATTATCCCCAATCACCGACTCTCCTCATACAACAGATTTCTCCAGCGAGGGTTGGAAGCAGTAAAGCCAGTGCGAGCCTCCCGCGAGCTTCTGCCCCACCGCAGGTGGTGTGAGCCTCACGCGAGCGTCTGCCGCACCGCAGGGGCTGGTTTTGCACAGAATCCCTCCCCAGCCAGCCCCTTTCGCGCGATACTGTCTCCATGGCAACCACCATCTATCGCGACCTGGAAATCCTTTATACCCACCAGCAGATTGCCGATCGTGTCGCCGAAATGGGCGCGCAAATCTCTAACGATTTGAACGGCGAAAAGCTCGTCATGGTCGGCGTCCTCAAGGGCGCGGCCATCTTTCTGTCCGACCTGGCCCGTTCCATCCAGGCCGACGCCACCTTCGATTTTGTCGCAGTCTCCAGCTATGGCAAAGGTCAGAGATCCTCCGGCGCCGTCAAGCTTATCAAGGATCTCGACGAACCCATAGAAGGCAAAAACGTCCTCATCGTCGAGGACATCCTCGATACCGGCCTCACCCTCGCTTACCTGCGCAAGATCTTCCTCCAGCACCATCCCAGGACTCTGCGCATCGCCGCCCTCCTCGACAAACCTTCCCGTCGTCTCGAGAAGATTGAAGCGGATTACGTGGGTTTCTCCATTCCAAATCTCTTCGTCATCGGCTATGGTATGGACTACGCTGAACGCTACCGTAACCTTCCTGATATCTGCCTGATGAGTCCCGACCATCCCGAATAGTGTCTGGGAGTCGTTGTGAGAGAAATCCATGCCTGAACAGCCCGTCGCCAATCCGCCAGACACCGAAATCGTTGATTTGCTCGTTATCGCTTATCGCGATTTCAATGCCCGCCGCATGGAAGCCGTCCTCGCTATCATGCAGCCGGATGTCGATTGGCCCAACGGATTGGAAGGCGGACGCGTCGCCGGACGCGATGCCGTGCGCGTCTACTGGAAGCGCCAGTGGTCGATCATCGATCCCTATCTCGATCCTGTCGAATTCAAAACCACCCCCAACGGCAAAATCGACGTCAAGATCCATCAGCTTGTCCGCGATCTGGAGGGCAACCTCATTCGCGAATCCTACGTCCATCATATGTACACTTTTCGCGATGGCCTCATTGACCACATGGAGATCTTGTAACCGCTTTATACCCTTTCCCTTTTACTGCTCGGACCGCTAAGTGTCAGTCCATAAGGTCCATAAATTGTTGAGGCCCCGGCGAAAGCTCTATACTCATCTTCCGCAGAGAATCTGAAAAAAGGACCCTCTGGAAACCCGCCGTGTAGAGTGGAATTCCAAATGCTAGGAGCAATGCCTATGGCTGCAATCATTCCCATTCGCGGATCGGACCTCGAATTTGATAACGGTACATTCGATTCTGCTGGATTTGCCGCAAACGCCTTGTCCAACTGGAAAGCTCTTGCCGCGGTTATCGATCACACGCTGCTCAAGCCTGAAGCCACCCGTGCCCAGGTCGAGGAGCTCTGCCACCAGGCCCTCCGCTATCGTTTTGCCTGCGCCATGATCAACCCCATCTGGGTTCCCACCGCCGTCGGCATCCTCGCCGGCACCGGCGTTCCCGTCGGCGTCGTCATTGGCTTCCCTCTCGGCGCATCGCTCATCTCCACTCTCCGCTATGAGGCGGACGCCGTTACCCGACTCGGGGCGCGCGAAGTGGACATGGTCCTGCCCATCGGTCAGCTCAAGAGCGGCAATCACCAGGCCGTCCACCAGGCCGTTGAGTCCGCCGCCACCGTCGTCCATCATCGCGGCGCGCTGCTCAAGGTCATCCTGGAAACCTGCCTGCTCACCGTCGAAGAAAAGCTTCGCGCCGCTGAAATCGCTATCCTGGCCGGCGCCGACTTCCTCAAAACTTCCACTGGCTTCTCCACCAGTGGCGCAACCGCCGCCGACGTAGCCCTGCTCCGCGGTGTAGCTGGCGCGCGTTCCGGCGTCAAAGCCTCCGGGGGCATCCGCACTCTCGCCGAGGTTCGCACCCTCCTTGAAGCGGGCGCCAACCGCATCGGCGCCTCCGCCTCCGTAGCCATAGTCCGCGAACTCGGAGCTGAATAACCCTGTACCTGAACGCGCCGTCCTCCTGACCGGCAAAACGCACGGCGTCGATCCGCACTCACTACAAGTCCCGTGCCCCGACTCATCGCAGCTTTATTGCAATAAGTCGGTGGCATATCATCAATCCTGTAAAGACAATGGAGACAGCCGTCACCTCGCGACGCCCCGCATTCCTCTGTGCCCTCATTCTCCTCGTCGGCATCCTCGCGGCCCACCCGATCGCGGAAATCGGCATGATCGACGATTGGTCCTACGTCCAGTCCACGCGGATTCTTGCCCTAACTGGCCACATTGTCTATAACGGTTGGGCCGCCCCCATCCTCGGCTGGCAGCTTTTCCTCGGCGCACTTTTCGCAAAGCTCTTTGGCCCCTCCTTCACCGCCATCCGAGCTTCCACGCTCTGCATCGCCCTCTTCACGGCCTTTCTCACACAGCGCACTCTCGTTCGCGCCGGCGTCAACTCTCGCAACGCAACCATAGGTACTCTCGTCCTCATCCTCAGCCCGCTCTCCCTCCCTTTCGCCTTCAACTTCATGACTGAAATCGACAGCCTCTTCTGCATCATTCTGTGTCTCTATGCCTGTCTCCGTGCCCTGCAAGCCCAGTCCAACCGCGCCATCCTCGCCTGGCTCGCCTTCGCCGCGCTCACCAACGCCGCAGGTGGAACCGTCCGCCAAAATGTCTGGCTGGGTGTGCTCATCATCTTTCCGGGCACCGTCTGGCTTCTGCGCCGCCGTCCCCGCGTCCTCCTTACCGGCGCACTCCTCTACGCCGTATCCGCCGTCCTCATCTATGCCACTCTCCACTGGTTCGCCCAGCAGCCCTACTCGGTCCCCGAGCGCCTCTTTGAAGGCATTCCCAATCGCGAGCACCTCACCCACGTCGCCTTCGAATTCCTCAGCCTCTTCCTCAGTTTTTCCCTGTTCCTGCTCCCCGTCCTCATCGCCTTCGTACCGGTCACATCCCTCAGCAATCGCCGAACGGCCGCCGTTCTGGCCGCTGGCGGAGCCTTCTGCATCGCCTCCGCCATCTTTCTCGTCGCGGCTCACCCCCATCGCATCGCCAGTCTCATCGCGCCATTCAGGGGCAACTGCGTCACCGAATATGGTCTCCTGAACATCTTTCCCATCAAAGGTCAAGGCCCGGGAACTCTTGGCACTGGCCCGCGCATCCTCATAACCATCGTTGTTATGCTCACCCTGCTTTGCTTCTTCGCCTTCATGCTCACCGGCAGCCGCCCCGACCGCCAACCCGACCGCCTCGCTCAGACTCCCCTGCCCAATTCCCCTCCCATTTCCTTCCAGAATCTGCTCGTACTTCTCGGCCCCTTCACGCTTGCTTATATCGCCCTGCTCATCCCGCGCGGTCTCCGCGGAGACGTATTTGACCGCTATTGCCTTTTCCTTCTACCCATCGCCCTGATCTTCCTTTTGCGCATCCATCAGGAGCGGGTCCGCCCCAACCTGCCGTTAGTCTCAACCGTGTTCGTCACGCTCTTCGCCATCTACGCGGTCGCGGGCACACACGACGCCTTCAGCCTCTCCAGGGCCAAGGCTGCCGCCATCAGCGAACTCCGCGCCACGGGCATCCCCGACACCGCCATCGACGCAGGATTCGAGCACAACGGCATGGCCCAGATCCAGAAGTACGGCACCATCAACGATCCCAATGTCCACATGCCTGCGGCTGAGTACATCGCCCACTCCCCGGTCTTTCCGACTGACTGCCAACCCGATCACCCCAACTGGACTCCCGCCATTGTCCCCGGTTACGCCTTGTCCTATAACCCCAGCGCATGCGGCGGTCTATCGCGCTTCGCCCCCGTCACCTTCCACGAGTGGCTCGCCGCCGCCACCGTCCGCATCTACATTGTCAATACCTCAATACCTGCATCCGCGGTACGCTGAACTTCGCAGATGAACCCATTCCGTTGTTCCATTTGTTCCTGGCTCGATGAGAAACGATCGCATGGCCGCAACGTCTGACGAAAATGGCGAAAGCAGGCGGCGCGAGTTGATTGAATCTAAGCAAGCCGCCTTGCGGTTTGGCGCTCTTAAAACGGGGTACACTAAGTTCGCGGGGAGATACCACCAGGACGTGAGGGCTTCGCGTTTTGGCAATAGCCGCGTCGACCAATCCAGCGCGCTTCGCGGGTCCAATAAGCTTTTTGGGGCGGCCGAATCGAAATTGGATTATGAGGGAGCCGCATGTCAGCGCTAGGCTTGAGCTCGATCTTCGTTGTGATACCGGCCTACAACGAAGCCCTTGCCCTTCCCGCGACTGTAGCCCCGCTAGTCAAGGCGGGATACTCCGTAGTTGTTGTCGATGACGGCTCGACCGATTCAACCCGCCAGACCCTCGAAAAGTTGGACGGGCTGCATAAGTTGTTTCACGCCGTCAATCTGGGGCAAGGGGCTGCCCTCCAGACCGGTATGCAATATGCCCGCGCCAGCGGAGCTTCGATTATTGTTCACTTTGACAGCGACGGCCAACACGATCCGCTGCAGATTCCGGCGTTGGTAACGCCAATTGCGGAAGGCGAAACGGATGTTGTGTTCGGATCGAGGTTCCTGCGGCCGTCCGACCTCAAACAGATACCCTCGACGAAACGAGTTCTCTTGCGAGGTGGGAGGATTGTGTCCGGAATCCTCACCGGCCTTTGGCTCTCTGACACTCATAATGGCTTCCGGGCTCTAAGTGCGGCCGCCGCCGATAAGATTCATCTTCGAGAGAACGGATTCGCTCATGCGACGGAAATCCTCGATCTCGTTCGAATCGCCAAACTTAGGTACGTTGAAGTTCCAACTACGATCAGATATACAAGTTATTCTCGTGCGAAGGGGCAGCGCATGAGTAACGCCATTAATATTCTTTTGGATGTTCTTATGAGGAAGCTGTTTCTATGACACCAATTCAGCTGGCACTGCTCATTGGCCTCTTATTGATCGCGATTTTGTATTGGTCGAAGATGCGGTCAAAGCTGCGGGACCGCGCCCTGGTTTTTGCGATCATATTTTTTGGGATTGTGCTGGTCGCCGACCCGGATCTAAGCAACAGGTTTGCTCACGCCTTCGGCGTTGGCCGTGGCGCCGACCTGATAAGTTATCTGGGATTGCTCGGTGGCGGCTTTTGCGTGCTGCTGCTCTTCAGCCATCAACGGACGGTGCAGTTGCAGATTACTTCGCTGGTTCGGGAGCTGGCCATTCTGCGCGCCGAGAAGCCGGTAAATACACCCAATTTTGCCGGCGATCGCACATGCGGTGATGACGTCATTCCCGGCGGCGGCAAGCCGCCCTATGCCGACCGGTGAAGAGTCGCGTCAGGATCAATGACACGCTGATTCCCATGCTTTCGGTAAACCTGCGCAAAGGACCTTGATCCGCAAGGCCGGCATGGTCGCCGTGTATCTGCGATCTGGCCGAACCGGCCAG
>JBEKZG010000145.1:0-8020 GCA_049510095.1 Occallatibacter sp. | reverse complement strand
ATCATGCCGCCCGCCATGCTCTGCGCCTGCAGCACGCACCGCCGCTGCTCGACGAAATCCGCACTCACATCCTCGAGATGAGCAAGACGATGCTGCCCGGCAGCGCTGCCGGCCAGGCCTGCCGATATACGCTGGCCATCTGGAAAAAGCTGATTCGCTTCCTCGATTATTCCGAGCTGGAACTGAGCAACAACCTCGCCGAGAACTCCATGCGGCCCATCGCCGTCGGCCGCGGCAACTGGATCCACATCGGCAGCGAACTGGCCGGACCGCGCGTGGCCGCCATCGTCTCTGTGATCGAAAGCTGCCGCCGCCTGAAAATCCCGGTGCGCGATTACCTCGCCGACATCCTGCCCGGGCTCGCCAACGCACCGCTGCAACGCATCGCAGAATTTACCCCTGCCGCCTAGGCGCAAAAACATCCACAGATAACACCGCATGCGTTGGTCTGACGCTTACGTTCGAATCGCATGTGATGTGCGCATGGATATACGAAATAGGCTAGCCCTGTTTGATGAATGTTCCGCAGTCGCTGGAAAATGGGACTATCGATGACAGCAAGTTCACGCCAGTCGAAGAGGTCTGCTCCCCAGAGATTGCCGTGAATAACTTTTTGTTTCCTCAGCGGGGAGTAGGGGTGCGTCGGAAAAGGCCCGAAGTATTCGGGATACGCTGTCGCTAGAAGGCCATCTATCTATCGCCTTAGTGACCTCTTCAAGTCGTGGATATTGTTGGGCGAGGTCAGCGGGCATTTCCAACCGCCAAATCGTCTCCGGCAGTGTCGGCCGCGGCGACAACAAACTGATTCAGGACGGGCTCTACCTCTGCTGTCCGCCATTGATCGCCGACTTCCCTGCTCAACCTGAATTTGTCGTATGACGGATTGGACGCTGACACGCAGCCAGTCCAATGCAGCCCGTGGAGGTATTCGGACAAGCTCGTGGCAACGCGGGTAAGCGCCATTCCAATCGAAGAAAAGATCACTCAGGAAACGGGGCTTCCCAGGAGCAGCAGGCGAGGTCTTCAGTTGGTAGAAGAGTTCATGCCATGGACGCTCATCCCTAAAATAGAGTTCGTTATCTTCAAGCTGGAGGAGGAGTTGCTGAACGAAATCGCCCAGCGAGATATTGTCTGTGTTCATTTGTCCCTCCATCGCAGAATCCCAAGCCGGAGTAGTTTACTCCCCCCCAGGCCTGGGCTGTCTGCGTTCTTGCACGAGTCTCGTTACGTTTTGTTGTAAGGTGCCTTCTTGCAACAGCTGCTCGATACCGCGAGAGATCAGCCTTTCTGCCGCCTCAGTATGGTTTCGCCCATAGAGCCCTGTCGACACCAGCTGCTTTAGATAGTCCACAATCGCCTTGGTTGTGGAAATCCTCAGTGGGCACGTCTCAAGTTGATTCGGCGCTTTGGGCATACTTTCGTATAAAATACGACATAGTTATGTTAAATTTAGGGCGACGAGCATCTGAAACCACAACAATCCTCCAAGCAAATAGGCTGTGACGCTGGTTGGAGTTTCGCGGTGGTGGTCTACTTGGCACTGGTGAGGTTGCGGATGATGTCCAGTTCACGCTGGCGGTAGGGGGTGCCGTCTGCGTGGAAGACGTCGTGTTGCCAGACCATGGGCTGATCGCTGACGTAGGGACGCTGCCAGGAGTCCCATGGGATCCAGGTCTGACTCTTGCCCGCGACAAGCCCCCAATTGATGGCGCCAACCCGATATTGACGGGCGATGGGCAGGATGGTGTCAAACGTGCTGCCAATGTTGCGGGCCATGTATTCAGTGCAGATGATGGGCCGGTGGAACTGCTGGAGGAGCTTGACGCTGCGCTCGAAGTCTTCAGGCCAGCCGTAGTCGTGGAAGCTGATTACGTCAGACTGCTCAATCTGGATGCGGGCGAGCGGGGGCATGGTTTCGAGGGAGGTCCAGTCCCCGTGCCAAAGGCCGCTGGTGAGCGGCTGGGTGGGATGCGCTGCCCGGGCCCAGGCGTAAACCTGCGGCAGTAAACCAATGATGATTTCGTTTTTATTTTTCGGATCGCCTTTGGCGTAGGAGCTGTCATTACCATTGTCGGGCTCGTTCCAAAGATCCCAGGCGAGGATGCGGGGATCGCTGGCGAAGGCAGACACCACGCCTGTAACGTAGCTCTGGAGAAGCGGGTATTTCGAGGGATCGGAGAGGATTGACGTGCCCGGTGCCTGAACCCAGCCGGAGTTGTGGACGCCGGGGATGGGAGGATGCTGGGGACCGAGTTTCGGGTTGGGATCCCAGCAGGAATCGAACAGGACAAAGATGGGGCGGATGTGATGGCGGGCAGCGATCATAAGAAACGCGTCGATGCGTTGCTGGAAGCCTTTGGGGTTCTGCTCCCAGAGAAGGTTGTGGAGGAAGACGCGCATGGCGTTCATGCCGATGGCCTGAGCCCAGGCTAGCTCGCGGTCGATGGTCGCGGGATCGAAGGAGTCTGCCTGCCACATTTCAAGCTCGTTGATAGCCGTGGAAGGCAGGAAATCGGCGCCGACGGGCCAGGGTTGCGCAGCGTACCAGACATTGGCCTGGTCTTCTGTCCATTGTTGCTGGGCGTGAAGAGATTGCGCGAATGGGATGAGCAGCGCCAACGCGAAGAACAGGCGGCGGGCTTGGAAAATATTGGGGCGCATTGAGGCTCCTTCAATTCACGAGAAGGGATAGTTTACTTTGCGGGCGCGAGAGCCGTCGCTTTCGCGCGTTCGGCGGCGGCGTCCTGCGAGCGGCCCTGGCGGTCGAAGGCAATGGCGAGTTGGGCGTGGGGCTCGGCGTAGGTGGGATCCGCGGCGATGGATTCCTGGTAGCGGGCGACAGCCTCGCCAATTTGCCCACGAAGCAGGAGCTGGTTGCCGGCGTTGAGAGCAAATGCGGCTTTCTGGCGGCTGACGGCGTTGCGGGCAAGATCGGCGCCCTGACGTCGATATTCGGCGGCCTGGGCGCGCAGGTCCACGTGTAGAAATTGGAGAGCTCATCGAAAGCGCCGGCCCACTCGTAGTTCCAACGGGAACACCGGCGGCTGCAGCCTGAGCAGCTGTGGTGGGGTAGAGAGTCCCGGCGGCGCCGAGTTGTGTCTTGTATTCGCTGAAGTCGCATCCAGCGATGCCGCCAGCTCCGGAACCCGTTGTGGTGCCCAGGCAGGAGTTAGTTAAATTCGCTGTCGGCAGCGTGTCAGTTGCGGAAGTGCCGACCTTTTGGCGCTGAGCTTCGTAGTTCGCGAAGAAGAATATCTTGTCCTTCTTCATAGGACCGCCCACCGATCCGCCGAAGCGGTTCTTGAGCCCTGGAGGCAGGCCGCTCGGATTGGTCAAGCTGACCGGACCGGGCGTGACACTGTAGGGATCGCGGGCGTAGTTGGCATTGCCGGTGCGGAAGTCATACGCGCTGCCGTGGTAGTTGTTGGTTCCGGAGCGGGTCTGTGCGGTGACGACCGCGGAGACAGCCTTGCCGAGTTCGGCGTCGAAGTTCTGGGTGGTGATCTTGGTTTCGGTCACCGCATCCATTGCGGGGTTAATGACGATGATTCCGAGGATGGGATCCTCGTTGTCAGTGCCGTCGAGTTCGAAGGCGGTCCCGCCGAATGCCTGGCCGTCGACCTGAATCTGCTTGGAACCTTGCGGGTTTTCGTCGGCAGCGTGGGACCAGCCAAGAAGCTGGGCGCCGGGAAGCAAGAGCTGAAGGTTGGTGAAGTTCTGGTCGCCTACGGGCAGGCTGGAAACCTGCTGCTCGTCAAAGACGGTTGAAACGTCGGTACTTTCGGTTTTCAGGAGAGGCTGCGCATCGGCATTGACCGTAATAGTGGTATCAGCGCCACCGACTTCGAGGGTGGGGTCGATGCGTGGCGCGGTATCGGCTTCGACGGGAATGGCCGTGGCCACGAAGGACTTAAAACCCTTGGCAGCGACCTTGAGATCGTAAACGTCAGGGATAAGGTGGGGGACGCTGTAGTCGCCCGAGGCGTTGGAGGTAACAGTTACCACGGTGCCCTTGGCGTCGTCTTTGACCGTGATCGTGGCGCCGGGAACGGCAGCTCCGGTCGTATCGGATACAGTGCCAAAGATCGATCCGTAGACCGACTGCCCGGAGGCAGGCACTGTGAGTAGGAGGCTCGCGCCGGCAAAAAGCACCAGCACGAGTGCTGTACGAAGGATCGTGTTCATGCGGTCTCCTGAAAAAATCTTTTTGTTTTATCTGTGAACTTCTGGTGTACCCAGTTGCCCGGCAGCATGGTCCCTGCCTGTCGGCATGAAAGGCTCCCCGGCCACGTTGGCGGGGTGAGCTAAAGTCCGGTACCGCTTCTCCAAAGTGGAACGAGCCGGGGAAGAAAATGGCGGATTCCGAAGCAATCGAAACCATACCCAAGAGAAGTAGGCTCTGTCAACGGTCAAAGTCGAAATAATCTAATCGTCTGGGCGTAAATACGATATGTCAATACATGAAAACATTTACATTTTGACCTCGCATGTGGATGCGATCGGTGCATTGCGTTGGTATTGACCAGTAACTCCATAGAAGAAATCGATTTAGTCAGATCGCTCTCCGGGCAATCTAAGCCGTTTGCCGATGACTTTTCGGATACTGGGACGTATTGTTACGGTATTATCGAGGCCTTCGAGGCTCTTGGTATGCCCAGAAATGACAATACATTTTAATGATCCGGAGAAGAGCCTTCGGGATGCTTCGCTAGAAGTGACAGGTAGATTCGCAAGGCTCCTTGCAGTGAGCTTGGTCACGCTAGAGAGTGGGCCGGGTCACATGAAAAGAGGTTGATTTATATATGCGAATTGATTTCAGCAGGGAAACGAGATGAGAAAATCCGGAGAATGATTCGGGGGCGTGGAGAGGCAAATTGCGAGCGCTGTTTCTGTGCTTCGATCTTCTTCCCGCTCTTGAAACCGCGTGAAATCCAGGCACGTCTTCGGCATGACATTTCCGCGATTGAGAAGGTTTTGCTGAATTCCGAAGCGGTTCAGGGTGGGGAGGCGCAGATTATTCGGGACCGCAGTTCTGCTTGCCGGACCGTATACGGTTTGCCAAAGCCTTAGCTTCTTCGTTGTCCGGCGAGAAAGTGAGCAACCGATCCAGGGTTGCCAGGGCTGCGGCACGCTGGCCGGCTCCGCATTCGACAACCGCCAGATTCAGGCCCGCACCCAATTGGACCGGATCGTTAGTGAAGACCGAATCCCACAGGCGAATTGCCTCAGGGTATTGGCCCTGACGGGCCTGGATGAAGGCTAGATCGCCGGCGGCAAGCGAATCGTAAGGATCGGCCGCAAGGGCCTGCCGATACTCGGCGGCTGCGAGTTGGATTTCGCCATTGAGCTGTTCAAGGAAACCTAACTGGGCGTGGAGCTCGTGATCGAGCGGAGCGCCGGTTGACTGCTTCTCGGCATTGCGAAGTAATTCGAGGGCCCGGAGAGCACTGGGCCGGTCGCCGCGGGCCGCCATTTGAGCATAGGCCAAACCCAGGTCGCGGTCTGAAGCCGCAAAGCCTCCCACAACCTCGAGATCGCCGGAGGTCGCCAGCGGAAGCCGATCCTGTGTGACGGTTCTTCTGATCCAGTGGTCCGTCACCTGCTCATGGGCAATGTCATTGGAGGGAGGCCGGGCCATGTGGCAGGCTGTACAGTCGGGATTCTCCGGGGGGTGATTCTGCTGAAAACCTGCCTGGTTGTGGCATTGGAGACAACGCCGACGATAAAAGGCTACGCGGTCGGCAGGTGAGGGCGAGCCGTGGGGATCGTGACAAGTGGTGCAGGTCAGCGTATCGCCGGATTTTTGCTTGCAGGCGCTTTTCAGCAGCGCTTCCCATTGGCTCGTGGCCCGGCCTCCCGATCCGTTTGTGCCGCGATAGACGAAGAACAGGGCGTAATCGAAGAGGCTATCTCCGGGGGTGAAGGATTGCAGTTGCTTGCCCGGGCGCACGACGACAACCTGACCCTCGAGATGGCAATTGAGGCAGACCGAGTCGCGACGGACAGGCTCCATGGCGTCAATGTTGGCGATGGAGACCTTGCCGCCGGAAGCGATGTGTGCGCTCCCGTCGCCATGGCAGACCGCGCAGGTGATTCCCCCGTATGCGAACGGCGCGCCGGCATAGTGATTGCGCGCATCGGGCAGAGACGATGCCACCGAGGAGGCATGACAGTGGAGGCAACCTGGATCGACGGCGAGGGTGAGAGGCATTTCGCGCGCGGTCAGGTAGTTCGGAGTCATATCCCAAAGCTGCTTTTTCGCGTACCAATTGATCGGAGCCTCGAACCAGTAGCCCTGCTGCTGGAAGAGGTAGGTTCGACCACGCTTGCCGGAGCCTAGGAAATAAAGCAATTGCTGGCGGCCATCCAGTTCGCTTCGGGTTGGGTCGACTTCGCGCTTATAGCTGAGCCAGACCTGGCCCGACTGCTCGAAGACTTTGTAATGCACGCCTGAAGGTGCATGGCTGAAGTCGGCGGGGATGAGGCCTTCAACGGCCGGACCGCTCGCGTTGGCCATTGGGGTGGTGCGGTAGCGATCGTAAATGTCTTTGTGGCAAGGGGCGCATGCGGCGTTTGGGTCGTTTGGAATGCTGGCGGCAGACTGTGCTGGGCTTGGCGGCGGATCGGCGGTTGCGGTACAGAAGCAAAGGAGAATGAGGGCTTGATGACGGAAGCGGTTCTGAGCCAGCACCTCAACAGCATACGCCGCGGATGAGATGGTAGTTGACAGGAGGTTGTTACTAGCTTACTCTATGCCTTGAGTAACAAGTCCTATGACGCAGAATCATGCACGCGATCTTTTTCCGGGCGCACTCGAAATGATGGTCCTCGAGTCGCTCCGCCGCCAGCCTGGGCACGGGTATGCGCTGGTGCAGCATATTCAGCAACGATCGAACAACCTGCTCCAGGTGGAAGAGGGCTCGCTTTATCCGGCGCTCCAGCGGCTATTGAAAGCAAAGCTGGTGAAGGCGGAGTGGGGCGTCTCCTCGACAAACCGGCGCGTGAGAACCTACGAGATTACGGCGACGGGCCTCAAGCACCTGGAGCAGGAGATTTCCAGCTTTGAGCGGATGTTTGAGGGCATTTCTCTGGTCCTCAATCCGGGCAAGGCGACAACAAGGTAACCCGGGCGGCACGAAGGAGGTTCCCATGAACTGGATTCCGGAGATCTTCCGGCGCGGCAAAGTCTACAGCGACCTCTCCGAGGAAATACGCCTGCATATCGAAGAGAAGACGGAACAGTTGATGAGCGAAGGCATGAGCCGCGAGGAGGCCCAGCGGCGCGCGCGGGTTGCTTTCGGCAATCGAACGGTGATGGAAGAGCGCAGCCGCGAAGTGTGGCAGTGGCCGACGCTGGAATCCATCTGCGCCGATGTGCGCTTCGCGTCGCGGCAGTTGCGCAAGTCTCCCGGTTTCACCATCGCCGCCGTTTTTACGCTGGCCTTGGCTATTGGCGCAAATGCGGTGGTGTTCGGCATCTTGGATGGACTGATTCTGCGCCCGTTGAATGTGCCACAAGCCGAGAGTCTCTATGGGACCCAATACGGAGATAATCCCACGTGGCGATCGTACCCGAACTTTCTCGATCTGCGCGATCGCAACCGCAGCTTCGAGGAACTTGCGGCTTTTAACTTCGCTTTGGGCGTGGCTGTGGATACAGGTAAGGACGCGGTTATCGCAAACGGCTTTGCTGCGACGGGAAATTACTTCGACGTACTGCGGGTTCATCCTTACATAGGCCGTTTCTTTCATGCCTCCGATGAACATGGCCCCGGCAGTGCTCCTTTTGTCGTACTCGCCTACGGGTATTGGCACAGCCGTTTTCAGGACGATCGCAGCATTGTGGGCCGCACGGTTCTACTCAATAAGCATCCCTACACCGTCATTGGTGTTGCTCCGCCGGGGTTCCAGGGAACCTTGATGTTTATCGATCCGGATTTCTTCATGCCCATTGTCAACCAGGACCAGCTTGGTTCGGGATATCCGACCGGGCGCAGAGACACCACTGAGATTTTTGAGG
>JBEKZG010000144.1:0-8021 GCA_049510095.1 Occallatibacter sp. | reverse complement strand
CGATTTGCATCAATTGGGAACCCCTCATAATTCCTTCAGCCCCCAGTTAGCTGTCCGACAAAGAGCGGACATACCTTGCTCGCCGGAGCGGGGTATCGTCGAGATCAGCCACCGCGAACAAGTGCTATGTCCTGTGCCGCAGCCCATTGTTGGATATCCTGGCGCGTAAGGGCCGTAGCCATCAGATCCGGAAACTGGTCCGGAGTGCACGCAAACACTGGGCAGCCCATGGCCGCAATTTTCTCGGCATGATCGGTGCTGTATCCAGGGTGGCCATCGTCGGAGAGCGCCAGCAGAACAATCACGTTAACGCCGCTCTGTTTCAAGGCAGCGACGCGGGCCAGCATAGATTGTGCATCGCCACCTTCGTAGAGGTCGGTAATCAGCACGAGATGGGTCTTTGAAGGCTGGTCAATCTTCTGCTCGCAATAGGCCAGTGCGCCATTGATATCCGTGCCTCCGCCAAGTTGAACGCCGAACAGAACTTCAACGGGATCGCTCAGTTGGTCGGTCAGATCGAGGATGGCAGTATCGAAGCAAATGAGCTTCGTGCCGATCCCGGGAATGGACGCCAGGACCGCGGCAAAAATAGACGCGTATACAACGGAAGAAGCCATGGAGCCGGACTGATCGATGCACAATACCACGTGATCGAGATGGGCCTGCGTCTTGGACTTACGCGAATGGCCGATGAGTGTCTCGGGGACAATGGTTTTGTGTTCGGCCTGATAGTGACGCAAATTTGCACCAATGGTCCGGCCCCAGTCAATGTCCGCGGATCGCGGCCTGTGCGTCCGTTGCGAACGGTTCAAAGCGCCTCGCACCAGCTCCACCGTCCTCGATTCCAGCCGCGCCATCAGAGTTTTAACCACCTTGCGAACCACTTGTCTCGCGGTTTCCTTAGTCTTCTCCGGAATGGCGGAGCGCAGAGAAATCAGATCCGCCACCAGGTGTACATCGGCTTCCAGCGTGGAAAGAAACTCCGGCTCCAGCATCAGCGACTTCATGTTCAACCGTTCGAACGCATCTCTCTGAATGATCTGCACCACCGGCGTCGGGAAGAACTCGCGAATGTCTCCAAGCCAGCGTGCCACGCGCGGCGAAGAAGCGCCCAGGCCCCCGCGTCCCTTGTTCTGAGGCGGAGCATTGTACAGAGCCGAGAGCGCCAGGCTCAGCCGCTGATCGCGTTCGCTTAGGCAGCTCTGATCTTCCCCGCCCAAAGCGAGTTGCCAGCGACGCATGCGCTCATTCCGGGTCACGCCTGGCCTCCGATCCCAAGGATTTGAAACAGCAGTGGAAGAGCCTCGGCAAAGGCGCCGTCGTGTTCCATGCTTCGCGCCAATGTGGCTCCGGAGTCTTGCATCGGACCCTTATCGATCGTCTCCATCAGCCTGCGCCGGGACACGCTGTCGAATCCCGCAAAGCTTCGCCGTAACAGCGGCAGCGCCTCCTCAAAGTCCACCTCAGTGAGTTCGCAAAGCCACGCGTCGATCAGTTGCAGCAGAGACTGATCCTGTAGAATCACCTCGGAGCCTCCGCTGAGAAAGCACTCCAGAAATGCACCGGCCTTTTGCAGTTCCTGGCTACAGGTATGGCGCGAGAAAGCCGCCGCAACGGCGGACAAATCCCAGACAAGCAAATCATGCAGCCGCCTCAGGCTCAGGCCGGCAACCGGTGCAGCAACCTGGTCGTCCTCCACCATAAGGCCAAGCTGCCGTCGCCAGTTTTCTAAGAGCGCCCCGTCGGCAAACGTTCCAAGCGCTTCGTCGTAAGCTCGCATAGCCTGCACCCGTGCAGCAGCTGATTCCTCGTCCAGACTGTGTGACCCAACCCGCACGCCGGCATTTACCTCCACGCTCATCGCCAACACAAGTGCGCGCAATGCTTCTTCCGGCATCTTGCGTGCGGTGCCGTAGCGGAGCACTCTGACCAGCGGGGCAATAGCCTTCATCAAGTCGGTAATGTCGCTGGCATGGATGGCTGCCTCCTGAAGCCGATCGATGCAACGCGCGGCAGCTTCGGGAAGATCCGCGACCAGGGCTGTGCGAATCAGCTCAGCCAGCTCCGTCACCGAGTTCGAATCCTTCGCGCGTTCCAGCGTCCGGCTTCCTGCTGCCTGCTCAATGGTCACTCCATGGATGAGCGCCTCCGCCAGAGAAACCGAAAGCTCCGGAACCCAGCGCAATATCCACGTCTCACGGAACGTCCCGCGCCCGGTGTCGGTTTCGACCAGCTTGCCCCACGGCACTTGAATCAGGTTCAATCGATGCAGCAGGGTGGACTTCAAAAGGCCTGCGTCCGTGCGCATGTCCACGCGAATCTCCTGCTCCACGTCTTCCGGCTTGAGCCTTGTCTTCTTTTGCCATTGGGCAAGGTCCCGCGCCAGCGGCATCTGCGGTACGCGCTCATCGATCTGCCCCACGCGCTCGCCGATGAATAGCTTCCGTTGAATGAGCCCCAAGGCCAACGCATCGCCGTAACAAAGCGTGGCCAATGAAGCTTCGCGCATCTCGGTAAGTCCTGGAACCTGCACTCCGCGCAGCGCCGATAATCCAAGGGAAAGCCTAGCAGCTTCTATCGCGGAGGCGGTTGGCGCCGGGTAGCCCTCGCTGCGCAGCATCGCGGCTGTCTTCGCCTGCCATATCGCGGCAAATTGCTCGGGGCTCGGCGCCTCGTCTTCTCCGTAGAGGGTCCAGAGATGCCGATACCAGCCTGGAGACACAACTCCTGCGCCATACCCGGATCGATAACTCAAGCGGCTATCGGTCCATGGAACCCATGTAGCTTCCACTTTGAATTTTGGAAGATCCTTGGGCAAGCTATTCACCAGCGCCTTGTCGTCAGCCATCTTCGCTGGTGTGCGTAACGCGCTCAGGTGCCACGCTCCGCAAACCACCGCGACAGTTCCGGCGGATACCTTGAGCGCCTGGCGGATTTGGATCCGCATATACGCTTCGCGCAGCTCATGATGTGCACGCCTGCGCGCGCTCATGGTTCCGGCTTCCAACTCATAAGCGCGCGCGTCGGTCATTGCCGTTTCAATCGCGGCAAACACTTGTGTGGCGTGTGCTCCAGCTTGTCCCAACTGCCGCCCTGACTGTTCAATCAGCGCATTCCAGAACGCCTCTCCATCTTCGTAACCCGCGGCTTCGGCCAGCAGATCCAACGGATCGGAACCCCGTACCTCGCTTGCTGATTCTTCCTCTTCCATTTCCAGCTTCGACATGCCGAGAGAAACGGCGGATGGCCAGTCGATAAAACGCACCGGCCGCCCGTGGTCCACTGCCCAGCGCAGAGCCTGCCACTCCGGAGAGAATTCCGCAAACGGAAAAAACGACGCGGCACTTGGGTCATCGCCCGCATAGATGAGCAGCGCCAGCGGCGGCACCATCCCCGGTTCCATAACATAAGGAATCAGCGAGTCTGCTTCAGGCGGCCCTTCCACCAGGATGCAAGCAGGGTCCAGCGCGTCCAGCGCCTGCTTCAGCAGCGCGGCTGAACCAGGCCCGTGGTGCCGGATTCCCAGCAGATGCAGGCGTTCGTCCATTGGGTCTTAGAGAACCTCTCGAATTGCGCTGTAGAGATCGCTCCAGCCATCACGCGTCCTGACAACCGTTTCCAGATACTCCTGCAGCGCAATCGTATCCTGCACCGGGTCCTTCACCACCGCGCCCACCAGGTTGCTGGCCATGCTCTGCGCGTCCATCCCGCCGTCGCCAAAGTGTGCCGCCGATGCCCACGCGCTCACACCCACTGAAATAGCCTCGGCGGTCGAAAGCGATCCCGTCGAGGTCTTCAGTTTTGTCTTGCCATTCAGCGTCTTCCCATCCCGCAATTCGCGAAACAGCGTAACAATGCGAACCAGCTCCTGATCCGCGGGGCGAATGGGTGGCAGGCTGAGATTGGTTCCAATCTCGCGCACCCGCTTCAGCACAATCTCCGTCTCCTCTTCCAGTGTTGCCGGAGAAGGCAGAACCACAACATTGAAGCGCCGCTTCAGAGCCGAAGACAAGTCGTTCACGCCCTTGTCGCGGTTGTTCGCCGTTGCAATCACGTTGAAGCCGCGCCGCGCTTCGATGGCTGTGTCCAGTTCGGGAATGGGAAGCGTCTTTTCAGATAGGACCGTGATCAGCGTGTCTTGCACATCCGAGCCCATGCGCGTCAACTCTTCAAAGCGCACCAGCGTGCCTTCTTCCATGGCGCGCGTCAGCGGCGTCTTGACCAGCGCTTCTTTTGACGGCCCCTTGGCCAGCAGCAGCGCGTAATTCCAGCCATAGCGGATCTGGTTTTCGTCGGTGCCGGCGGTGCATTGAATAATTCGCTGCGATGACCCGGAGATGGCCGCTGCCAGGTGTTCCGATACCCACGACTTGGCGGTTCCCGGCAATCCCAGCAGCAACAGTGCGCGGTCCGTGGCCAGCGTCGCAACCGCTGTTTCAATCAGTCTCCGCTTGCCCACATACTTGGCCGTGATTGCCGTTCCATCGGCAGCCTTTCCGCCCAGAATATAGGTCACCACGGCTTGGGGCGATAACCGCCAGCCTTCAGGCCGGTTGCGTTCATCGCGGTGGGCCAGTGCCTTGAGCTCTTCTGAATAAATCTCTTCAGCACTCAGGCGAAGCCGTTCATTTTTCATCGTGTCCAACTTTCTCCAGTGAATCCAGGATGTCTAGCAGAGGCAGTGCTGTTAAAGTCAACGTTGCTTCGAGCGGCTGTATCAAGGCGCGCAAGCGTCCACGTTGGGATGACGGACAAAGCGCTGCAAGGATTTCCATCCACTCCACGCCTTGCTTGTTTTCTTCTTCCAATAGCTTGGTGAGCCAGCGCGGAGACTGCAGAACCGGTTCGAAAAGCGTCGCGGGCGCAGGCCCTTCGAGCATGTGGTGCAACCAACTCCAGGCCCAGTACGATGCGGGGGGCTTCCCTTTGTAAGGAGCAATCAGAATCTCCGCCAGGCGTAAGCGTTCGTCACGCGTCAACATGCTCCATTCGAATGTTCCGCTCACAATCGGTTGTTCCCACGCGTCAGCGAGTTGTTCCCCGGTCAGTTTCTCTAGCAGATCAAATCGCTTGTCCTGGATGGCCATCAATCCGAGTGCCAGCGACACGTTCCCATCCGCTTCCGCGGCTTCAATCATCTGCTCTTCAGTCAATTGAAGAGCGTGCGCCAGCTCTTCGCAGCTGACTTCCGCAAATGCTTCGCGGATCCACGTCTTCGCTTCGTGCTCCTTAACGGTCGCTGGAAACTCGAGCGTCAAAGCCGTCCGTTTCTTGAGCAGCCCCGTTGTCGATTTGCGAATGCGTTCCAGGCAGGCCGCCAGCGCCGGATGGTCCGCTCGATTACCCGTCAAGCGCGCCAGAAATCTTTGCGCAAGAGCGCGAACCCGCGGCGCACGGTCTTTGCCCAGTCCTTCGAGGAAAGGCTGGTCACCTGCATGAAGGCCCGTCTCCAACGCCGTCAGCAGCCGCACGCGCGTCTCAGCATTCTCCTGCGCCCAAACCGCCTCAACCATGACTCGCGCCGCATTGGCATCCTGTTTACGCCGCTCTGTAATAAAGCGCATGCGCAGCCCCGGTGAGCCCTTCGTCCACGTAGCCTCATCCAGATCCTCGGCGTCGACGTAGCCGCCCACTTCGGTTTTTGAGTCGTCCCGTTGCTGTGCCCAATGCTGTGCCGTAAGGCCAAGATGCTCCGCATGCGCGCGGACAAACGCGTCCATCTTCGGCAAGTCGAAAGGGTGCGGTCTAACTTTGTTTCTTCCAAACGCCCATGCCAGCGCCAATGCCACATCGTCTTGAGGCTTTCTGTTGTTGAGAAGCCGAATCAACGGCCTGCGCATGCCGTCAGCCATCACAGTCCGCTGGTCATGAATCACCGGCTTAACCGCAAAGTTCGGCGGAGCCAACGGCCGTTCGAAGCGCAGCGCCTGCCCCGTCAGGCTCAACGCATTGAGCGTCGCATTTGCGGAATCCCCCTGCGCCAGCTCGGCAAGACCACCTCGAAAACTCAGCGGCTGGCGGCCGGTGCCTGCCAGCAATGCGGGATAAGCTTCCAGTCTCAGCGTTCTCGCGTTCATGCATTCACCCATCGCCCGAGTTCCGTCTGTGCCCAGCAAAGCGTGAAGCGAAATCCATTCCATAAACCAACGGCGTCCAGCCTTTCAAGACTCAGCAGCGGACTTGCATCCGCGAATTGAGCTGGCTGCAGCGGGAGCGCTATCGCCGTTGCCGCGTCGCTGGCATCACAAAGAAAGAGCTGCGCCTCATGCCGCCGTACATGCGCATTCTGAATACTGAATGGCCAGGTACCGAGCCACGGCTGAACAGATAATGCCTGTTCATAGGCTTTGAAAGCATCCTCAAGGCTCTGCCTGGGCAGAGCCAAAGCTGCATCCGTGGCCTGCGCGCCGCTCAACGATTGCACAATCTGCGCCCGCAACGGCATTGCCGAGGGATAGAATGCCAACTCAGCCTCAATTCGATCCCCCACGCTGTACCCGCTTGATGCGGCTCCCGTTGCAACCGGCACAAAATCAATCAGTGCGGCAAACCGTGACGCGCCCTCAATTCCTTCCGAAAGTTTTTCCAGCCAGAGCCAGGTCTCCAACCTGCGCAGCTTGTCCGGCTGCACCTCGCTGAATACCGCCACCACGCGCCATGACCCGAGCACCCGATTTGCGCTCGCATCGGCCAGCAAAGCCTCGCGCGACACAGACCACCCTATCGCCTGCCGAACATCCGCTTTCAGTCCGGCAGGCAGCGTCTCCTGCCTCCGGTATGCAGCGGCCATTAGGTGAATCAGCCCTAGCTCCTCCAATGCCGCCGCGGGCCTTGCCGATTCAGGCAGGTTGAACAGGCGCGCCGGCATGCTCTCCAAGCGGGTCGCCAGTCCGGAAGCTTTCGCATCCACCATTCGCTGCGCAATCACCCGGCACGCCTGGGTCGACTGCGACGCAAAACCCGTTAGCCCCCGATCCACCTGGTCTGAAATCCACACATCCAGATCGTCCAGGCCGTTCAAAATCGACGTTTCGCGTTCCTGGCGATTGCGCTCCCGTGCCGCCGCCGCCCGCGCCTCAACCTTCGGATCGGCTTCCACTGGAGCTGCGGCGGAAGATGTAGCTGCGATCGAAGCTTTCGGCTTGCCTTCCTTGGAATCGTCCCCTGCGTCCGTCCCGGGCCCTCGCCGGCGAGACAGCCAGTCGCTCACCCACGGCGGCACCGGAGCAGCAACTATCGTCTGTTTCCCCTCGACTCGGATCCACATCAACGCAAGCGAGTGTTTGCATGGGAACTTGCGGCTTGGACAGGTGCACTTGTAGCCCGCATCGCTTTCTGAAACCACCACGCGGTAAGGCGTCGCCCCCGAACCCTGGCACTCGCCCCAAAGAAGCCCCGAGCCATTGGATGCCACAACCGGCCAGCTGCCGGGTTTCAGCAGCTTCCGCGCCGCGTCCAGGGAGGACTGGTCCGGCGCCAGGGCTTCCACTTTCTCAAAGCTCAGAGACATCACGCGGCCTTAGGAGATACTTTACGCGATGGCTCGCCGAACCAAACGGCCCGGGCTGATGAGAATTGGCGTTCAAATTCGATTAACCCGCGTGACATCTTGCGCTTGAATCCGTCACAGAGAATAAGCTTCTCACATCACATTGCTCGGTCCTGCCGTTCTGATAGGATGACCTCCCATGATCAGGCAGCTTATTGCAGTTGGATTCTTCGCTGGATATGTCCTTGCGGGCGCTCAAGAAGCGTTGCCTCAATCCGCTTCCGCGCCAGTTCCTGTCGCCGTCAATGAAGCTGCCGCGCGCGCCGTTCTCCTCAGCGATACCATCCAGTTGCATCTGCCGCTCAGCGCCCCGGCGGCGTCGGGATTGCGCATCATCGCCGGAACGCTATCGCCCGACAATGTAGGATCTGGCGAGGCAACCGCGGAGATCAAGGCCGGCAGCCGCGAGGCCGTTCTGACGATCCCGTGGCCGAGGACCGCTCAATGGACGCCGGTCAAAAACATCGGCTGG
>JBEKZG010000143.1:0-8049 GCA_049510095.1 Occallatibacter sp. | reverse complement strand
ACCCCTATCCTGAAGCCCGCTTTTACGCCACTCATCCTTCATAAGAACCGTATGCGTAAACGCGCACGTACGGGTCTGTCCGGGGGGCGCTCAGTGATGAGCGTCCCTACCGGGTCCGGAACGCTCTGATCGCTGATGTCTTCAAGATGCTGAGTCGCCCACCAACTCGCTCCCAATCAACTTTACCCATTCCTGCAACTGCCTTTGATGACTGCGGAGATCTAGGCTGCAGAATTCCAATCCCAAAGACTCCCAAGGCGACGGAGGGGGAGAGCTCCCAAGAATCCCCAACAGCCATCTGTCGAAACCTCCCGGAAGCAGCCTGGCGAGTTCCGACTCGCGCCTGACGATCCACTCCGATAGAGCTACAAGATCGCGATCAGGTGGTGGAGGGTTGCGGTGTAGGGCCAGCCACAGTAATCCCACGCCCTTGAAGATCACCTGCTCGTCCGTACCTTCGAGATCGGTGTGCAGCATTAGCCACGCCAGGGCGCGAACCGCTGCAGAGGTGAAATCGATCGGAAGGGCTCGAAGGCTGTAGATCAACTGAATCAGCGTGAAACTTGGGTTTGCAGCGTCTGCCTTGTACTCCCAAGGAGGTCCAAGTGCTCGAAGCAGAGCTGCGCTGACAAACGCCCGCATCCAGTGGCCTCGGACTCCGGGGCTTCCGGGCTTCCATGACGAATCGTCTGGCTGGGAATAGCGAATTAGTTCGAGAACCTCGCAGGGGTACCAGTGCATGGGCTCAACGAACGCACCGCTGTCCCGCAGCAGGCGAAGGGCCGCGAGATGCTCTTCCTGACCTTGGCCGTAGTCAGCCAACGCGATCTCCTCAAGCATGTCATCTGTGATGTGCTCGGAAATCTCGCTGAGTAACTGCCCTCCGTCCGGCTCCAGTGAGTCCAAAAAAGCCTGATTCATGCCCGACCTTCAAGAAGATTGAATTACTGGATTGTACTGCCGTTTTTGATTCCGGGTGTATCACCGCCTATGCGGAAGTTTCGATTTCAGTTTTTTCATTGACCTTCGGAAAGGCAGCCGCAGATCCCTCACTGCGTTCGTGAAGACAATGGCTTTTTGGTGCGCTCGGGGTGGATAACCGGCAATAGGGAAACTTCGCTGGCTCACCGGGATTGGTAACTATTCAGACTGTGTGGCCTGCCGATGAAGCAGGCAGGGGAACCAACCTTCATGCAGATTACAGTGACTGTGCCGGATGAGATTGTGCGGGAGGCCGGGGCTCGCGGGCTGCCGGTTATCGATTTTCTTGAAACGCTGATCGACAAGGGATTCAACTCCACGAGGGAGCGGCCGGTGCTGACGACCGCGGTGGAGCGGATTCGCGCGCTGCGGTCGAAGACGGTGGGGTTGCCGGGGGAGGGGAAACGGTAGGGGATTGGTAACGCGAAAAGGGTGGGTGGTGGACTGTGGGTTTGACGCACTGATAGACTAGTAGGGTTGCAGCGGCAGTAGCTAGAGATGTACGGACCCGCCTGCAAGCTTACCGACGAAGGACAAGAAGAGAGCCTGTGGATACTCAAACGCGTCATGCCTTGAAAAAGGACAGTTTTGCCCAAGCGACTGCGAGCAGCATGGGCTGGCTCAGTGGGCACCGCTCCGGCGTAGTGCGCTGGGCGATTATTTTGGTTGTCGTTCTTGCATTGGGCATGGGCGCACTGATTTTCTGGAATATGCAGACGAGCGCGGCGGACACCGCGCTGGGCGCGGCGATGGATACCTATAGTGCGCCTCTGCTACAGCAAGGGCAGCCTGCGGAGACGGGGACTTACGCCACGGCGGCGGACCGGTCGAAGGCGGCGAATAAGCAGTTTTTGGTGGTTGCGCAGCAATACGGCTATCTGCCCGAGGGCGCCAAGGCACATTATTTTGCGGGGGTCACCGATCAGGAACTGGGACAAGCGGCGGCGGCTGAGACGGAGCTGAAGGCAGCGGCCAATGCGTGGTCGTGGGGAGACCGTGATTTGCCGAACCTGGCAAAGCTGGCCCTGGCGGGGATTTATCACCAGACGAACCGGGACGCGCAGGCGATTGCGATTTATAACGAGCTGGCGGCCAAGCCGTCGGAGACAGTTTCGGCTTCCGTTGCGAAGCTGGATTTGGCGGATCTGTACGCCGCAACCGGCAAGCAGGACCAGGCGCGGAAGCTGTGGGCCGAAGTGAAGGATAGCGATAAGGCCGGCGCAGCGGGACAGATTGCGGCACAGAAGCTTGGGCCGAAGCAGTAGGAACTGATTTAGCGGATTGGACTCGCCGGCTCAACTTGCCCGCGAGTCTTTCCTTTTTTGGGGATGCTTCGGCCGAATGCCGGGGGTAAATCCCCGGCCTACCGCTGATTTGAGCATTCTTAACATCGCCTGCGTCTGGTGGTTTATGAGCGCCAGCCAGGCAGTACTCGCAGGTTGGATGGAGATTCCCAACAGCGCTGTGGACAAGGAAGCCCGCACTGAGCAGAATCGCGCATGGGCGGATGAAGAGACGCTTGCGGCTCTGGTGAACGAGTATGCCGGCACGCTTTACCGTGTGTCATTTTCAGTGTTGCGCAACGCGGCGGATGCCGAGGATGCGGTGCAGGAGGCGTTTCTGCGAGTGCTGAAGCATCGCGACACGCTGCACGAGGTGCGCGACCGGCGGGTTTGGCTGATCCGCATTGTGTGGAATATTGTTCTGGACCGGAAGCGGCGCGCAAAAACGCGGCCGGAGACGGACGATGTGGCGGAACTGGCGCGTGTGCTGTCTTGCGACGGGCTGAGCGCCGAAGAGCGGGCGGCGGCCGCGCAACATCACGCGCATGTGCTGGCCTGCGTGGAGCAATTGCCGCTGAAAGAACGGCAGGTGCTGATGCTGTCGGCTTTCGAAGAGTTGAATAGCGTGGAGATTGCCGAGGTTCTGGGGATTACGGAGTCCAGCGTGCGGTCGCGGCTGTTCAGGGCGCGGAATCTGATGGCGGGGTTGCTGGGGCATGAGAGACAGGGACCAGGGAATAGGGAACAGGGAACAGGCTATTGACGTTTTGGGAGTTTTGAGATGAATATTTCCGATCACAATCCGTTGCATCAGAGTCCAGGACACGGGGGAGCCGATGCCGGCGGCTTTGAAAAGACTTTGCGGTTGATTGCGCATCTGCCTGCGCCGGAGGGTCTGGAGGAGCGGGTGCGGACGGGTCTGCGCGACAGGCGGCTTGCTGGGACTGCGCGGGTTCTCGATTTTCCGGCGGCATTGCGGCCGGGAAGCGACTGGATGCGGAGCGCGGCCGCGGCGGCGATTGTGTTTGTGGTAGTTGGCGGCGGATGGGGTATTTATTCGCGGGTGCAACAGCCGCAGGGAGCGAAGGTGATTGCGATGCCCGCGCGCGTGGCGTCGCCTGGAGGATTCTCAAACAGCGGGGCGATGCAATTGCCGAAGACGCTTAATGGCCCTGTGGTTGTACTTCCAGTGACGCCGAAACCAGCGGAGGCTCCGGCGCAGGCCACGAAGAAGGTGAACCGGAAAGCGGCGGCTGGCGCGGGCAAGACTTTGCAGCCGGTTGCGTCGGAGAAGTAAGGACCCGGACCTAAAGGCCGCGTAGTTCCGCCATTTTTCAAGGGGTTGAGCAGGCTGCGGAGAATCCCATTCTGGATCCGTCTTTAAGGAAAGCGTCCCTCGGCGGCTAAAGCCGGTTCCCATTTTTGTGCGTTTTCGGCACGATTAAAATCGTGCCCTTTCAAAACAAAACCGCTCCCCTTCGATACAAGTGCTTATGTGCCGTCTGGGATGGGTTTGTCCGCAACGTCCGAAACCTTTTGCCTCGGTGATTGTGATCCGCGACTGCAGTTCCCGGTTGCAATCTCCAGGTTTATAGCCTCTTCGAGCCCGCATGGACTGCGATACCTACCAGGGCCAGGGCGACCGCACCCCACAGAGCCGGAATCCAACCGGTGACGTGGAAACCGGGTACGATGTGCGACGCCAACAGGATCATGGCCGCGTTAATCACGAGCAGGAACAGGCCCAGCGTCAGGATGGTGATGGGGAACGTGACGATCTTCAAAACGAGGCCCACAGTCGCATTGAGAAGGCCGATGACGAGCGCCGCGATCAGCGCAGGCCCCAGGCCGAGGACGGTAAAGCCATGCAGGAAATGGGCGATGACCAACAAGGTGAGCGCACTCAATATCCAGTGAATCAAGAGCTTGATCATTCTGTTCTTCTCCTTTTTGCAGGCGGGTTGGACTGCCGGGTCTCCAGCAATCGCGGCGGGCTGCGGCCACTGTAGCTTTGATGCGCCGTCTGCGCGCGGGTAGTATGGCTGCAAACCATTCTCTCCAGTGGTTGCCAGTCAAGGCTGATCAAAAGAGCGCAACGTTTTGGCGGTGGCGGGGTCCAATTGAGGAGATTCGCGCACAATTCTCCGCGCATTCATTGCATCCTATGCTAGCTATCCGAGTTTTTCGATTCACGGGCTTCTGCGTTTCGTTGCTGACGGTTCCTTTGATGGCCCAGCAGGGCGGAGGTGCGCCGATACCCGACATTCGCGTGCTGATGAAAGAAGTGCAGGAGCATCAGAAGCAACTGGAAAAGGTGCGGGAGAATTATACCTACTCGACCACGCGGAGTACGCAGGATCTTGACGGCAACGGGCAGGTGAAGAAGACCGAGACGGAAGAGGGCGAGGCCTTCTTCGTCAACACTCACGGGATTGAACGGACGGTGAAGAAGGACGGCCAGCCGCTGAACGATCACGACCAGCAGAAAGAGACGGAGCGGGTGACCAAGCTGGTGGAGAAGGCGGAGAAGACGCCTCCGGGCCAGCCGCTGGAAGGGCAAACGATCAGCGTGAGCCGGTTGCTGGATATCATGGATGTGCGCAGTCCGCGGCGCGAGATGTTCCGCGGCCGGCCGTCGATTGTGTTCGATTTTGCGGGCCGGAAGGACGTGCAGACGCACGGGCTGGCGGAGGACGCGTCAAAAAAGCTACAGGGGACGATGTGGGTCGACGAGGCCGACCGGCAGGTGGCGCACGTGGAAGTGAGTTTTGTCGACAATTTCCGAGTGGCCGGCGGCTTGTTCGCCAGCGTGGAAAAAGGCTCAAGTTTTCGCTTTGATCAGGAACTGGTGAACGGCGAGATATGGCTGCCGACGGGCGCCGAGGCGAATATGCAGGTGCGCGTTCTGCTGGTAAAGAACATGCGGCAGCACTTTACGGAGCGGGACTTCGATTACAAGCGCTTTCATGTGGAAGCGGCACCTGCGGTGGGGCAGGCACCTGCGGTGCGGCAGTAGCTCGCGGGAGGCTCGCACAGGGTTGGTTGCGTGCGCCTGGACCAGATTGAGTTCTTTGCTTTCCCTGGTCCCCAAGTGCGAGGGACCAGGGGCACCCGGCACCTGTGGTACGGCAGTAGCTTGCGAGAGGCTCGTACTGAGTTCATCGCTTCCCACCCTAGCCACAAAAACTGAGACGTGGCGAGGGTGGGCGCCATTTTTTCTAGAGCGTCAGTTGTACTTATGCGCTGGGTGGAGGCGGGGGCGGGGGAGTGCCGTGGCCATTGCCACCGCGGTCATGCTCCATTTGCTGCCGCACGGCGGCGAATTTGGCTTTTTGCTCGTCGGTGAGAAGCGCGGAGATTTTGGCGTCGGTCTCCTTGCGGACCCCCATCATCTGTTCGCGGGTTGGCCGGGTCCCGTCCGCGCGCAGGGCTTGCATCTTTTCATGGCGCTGCTGCAGCAAAGCTTTCACCTGGGATTGCTGGTCGGGTGTGAGGGACAGCGCATCGGTGAGGCGCGCCAACTCCCATTCGGCGTTAGGTCTGCGGTGCTCCATTTGGCCCGCTGGAGGGCTGGACGGCTGGTCGGATTGGCCGGCCTGGGCCCAAAGCGCGCAGGAACCGGCGACGAGCATGGCTACGAGCAATGTCCGACGTGCCATGGATTTTCCTTTTGTGAACCTGATCATGATGCGATGCTCCTCCCCTTTGGGGACTCTCTGATTGAGAACATCTTCGCCGGCGAAGTGCTCAATTAGCTAGACGTGAGATTAGCAGATTGCGTTGACGGCCGTCCTTTAGAGTGGAAGCATGTTTGTGCGGAGGATTTCCATTCAGCGGGTCGATGCGACAGGGACGCGCCATGCTTGCCCGATCAAGTGGATAGATAACTTTGCCATGCGCAACTTTACCAATGACACGGTTTTCGACGACACTTTGCCGGCGGGGGATGGATTGCTTGAAGCCGGGCACCGCGTGCCCCTGGAGCGGTTGAAACCGGCCATGGAAGACTGGTTTCGCCGCAAAGGGTATCTCAAGCCGGATGAGGGGCTGGAAGTGGTTGAGCTGGAACGGGGGCTAGCAGGTTGCGGAAAAACTCCCAACAATGGGTCAGAGTAGTTGACGCATTTCCCGCAGGGGCTAAAGCTCACCTTGATTTAATTGGCTTGGTGCCGGGGATGAATCCCCGGCCTACCAACCGCCTGAACCCCGGCCCACCAACGGCTAAGCGGTGACTACGGCGGAGAGGGTGGGGTCGTGCCAGAGGTGAAACTCGGCTTCGCGGCGGGCTTTTAGGCCGGCGCACTCCTTTACGCCGATGTGGTCCCAGGCCAGCAATTGCGCGGCGGCAGTGCTGTAGCGGCCGATGTTGAGGTCGCTCAGGAGCGTGGACGCGGCGAGCTTTTGCGAGCCGAGGTTGTAAGTGAAATCGACCAGCGCGTCGAACTGGCCTTGCGTGAGGGCAACCCGGACCAGGTGGGTGACTGCCTGTTCGGCGCTGCGGATGTCGTTGAGCAACATCGCGTTCCCCTGCGGCTCGTCAATGCCGTGCGGAAACGACTCCGAAGGGAGAATGCGATGGCCGTAGCCGATGGTGGCGATGCCGGCCCCATCCAGATAAGTGCGATTGCGAAAACCTTCCGATTGCTTGAGTAAGTCGAGACCTGCTTTGCCGAGTTGCATTGATGCCCCCGTTTCAGGTGGTGCGGATTGACCTTAGTTTCACGCTAGCAGGATGCGGGAAATAATCTGCAGACTTGGGTGTTGGTTATGCTTACAACTTCTGTGCCACCTGGTGTGTGGCAGTTGGCACCTGTGCAGTGCGGCAGACGGCACCTGCGGTGCGGCAGACGCTCGCTGGAGGCTCGCATAGGTCCGTCGTATCCCAAAACAGCCAGAAAGACAGAGACGTGACAAGGGTGGGCACACGAATTTCAGCTTGTCTTCGCCGCGGCCCGCTGGGGCGCGGGGATCAAGAGGGGTGGCTTTCCCCGGGTTGCGTCCGCCGTGCCACCTCAGCGACGAGGACCTATCGCCGGGGTGGCACGGCGGACTCCACCCGTGGCTACTTTCATACTGTCCCTCCGGGACGACCCCCGCGCGGCGACCGATGAGTGGGGCACAGTTGATATCCCCGGTCTGAGAATCCGGCATCAACTCACTTGACTCAGTGGGAGCAACTCAGGCCGGATTTGACATTTCGTGACCTTCGGGACAGCGCAGACCGTCGGGAGGCCATTTCCAATCCCCGAAAGGGTTGGGGGTTGCCGTGCTATCGTGGGTTGCCGTTGTGGGAGCGGTTGCGCTCGGAGTGGTGGTCTTTTTCTTCATTCCCGCGAACACTGGCAGTTGAAGTTTGCAAGTTTCCACGCCGCATTGCAGCCATACTAGGAGACGAAATCCTTCGTCGGGGCGGTCACTCTGTACCTTGGATAGGTGGAGGGTTTGATTCGCTAGATGCCTGCAATTCGAGCATCCAACAACTACGAGAAAGGTACCCGTGGGCGACGGCGTTAGATTTGGAGCTAGCCGCTGAAGCGTTTCGACGGGGAGCAGCGTTGGCCTTGGACAATACGGGCAACGGAGAAACTAGCACGATTGTGGAGCGGGTTCTTGGTCGCGCGTAATGCTCATTTGGCATTACCTTGAGGTTTGGCTTTGGCTTGCTTCTCAGCCTCAAGTCTCCGCTTCAATTCCTCCGGGGAGACTTTGATAACGCGCTTCATCAGACTGTCTAGATTCTCTTTGCCGCTCATGGGGAGATTGTACAGCCTTTTGCGGTATTGTC
>JBEKZG010000142.1:0-8087 GCA_049510095.1 Occallatibacter sp. | reverse complement strand
GTTCTCCAGAGACCGATCCAAATCTCATTCGCGTCTTTGACGAATTTGGCCGCGAGATGTTCATTACCAAGGAGCACTGGCGCATAAAGGTGCTTCCAGGCACCCTTCAATCGAACTGGAACAATCCGGACCAACTCTACGGCATCATTATTGGGTCGCTGAACGATGGATTCTTTGCGGATGTTCTTGACGCAGCCAAACGCCTCTACGATGTTGATCCAATTGCGATGCGCGGCGCTTGTGCTTACGGAATCGTGCTGATGAAGAATAATCGGCTTGACGATGCCGAAGCGGTTTTCCTCGCACATATCCGCAATCATGGCGAGGAAGGCGTCGTGCTGACAAATCTCGCCAAGGTGTATGCGGCCCGCAGCGAAACGCAAAAGGCAGACGAAACGCTGTGGAAGGCGCTAACCCTCGATCCGAATCAGGATAACGGCCTGTATTGGTACGCAGCCAACTTCCACGAACGATTCGGCGAAGCGGCCTGGCTGGAAGCAATCGCGCGTGTGGCAGAACTTCCAGGAAGCTGGCGACCGCAGCTATGGCTGGCCCGCGCAGCGTTGGATGCAAGCGACATTGCCAAGGCACTCGCATACTACCAGCAAAGTCTTGATCGCACCGGAAACGATGTTCCCACCGATCTGCTGATGCAAATTGGTGGTGATCTTGGCCAGCGCGGCCTTCTTAAAGAGTCTATCGGTCTCACAGAACCGCGATTTAAGCCAGCAATTCATGGGCTTCGGGTCGGCAACAATCTGATTAAGGGCCATCTCGACCTTGGCGAGGTGGAGGCCGCTCAAAAGGTTTTGGAACAGCTCTACGCGCTTCAGCGTCCGGATTTCAAGAAACACTTGAGTTTCTGGGACACCGAGATCGCCAAGGCAATGGTTGCCAAAGCCAATTCTCCGAATGTGCCTACGCCTCAAATCTCAATGTCGGCCGTTGAAGGACCTATTTGGTTGAAATCATCACTGCCCGAGTCGGGGCTGTTTGGAGAAAAGTCGCAGGCGGCGCCTTTCGTGACATTTCTCGGCTCTTCAGCAGATGCGCCAGGCAAAACAGATCGCGAGCAACGGCAACTCGCGGATGCTCCAGGCCGGCTGAGTCGCTCATTACCGCTTTTCCTAGCCGAACAGGTTTGGTTCAACACCAATGCGCGCACACAGATCCTAACACCGACAATAGAAGGTACGGCAAGGGCCTTCGTCCTGAGCGGAGTTTCCTGGCAAGATGAGGCAGCTGCCCGTTACGCCTCATGGGGAGAGAGGAAGAGCGACTTTGTTGTCGTCACACACCTCCAGTGCGCTGGTGAACAATGGAAAGCAGCACTACGAATTATTCGCACAGACAATCACGAGGTGCTCGATCAGTTCGAAGTGACTTTTCCAATGGAGCAGCCTAATGATGCCATTCAGCAGCTTACGCAAAGTCTTCTATCGTTACTGTGCTCGTCTGCGCCAGTTGCACGGCGGGAATCCCCAAAGCTGTATCAAGTACCGGTCGACGCGAGTTTTCCGCTTTATCTTCTGCGTCTGGAGCAACTGCTAGCCATACGATTCGCGGCAATGGACGGTCCGCAATCATCTTTCTTACACGGCGAACGCGACATCATCGATGGCAATATGCAACTCTGCGTCGATTGTCCTGACAACATTGTCACGCGGATACTATTGGCAAGGACACTGCTATCGATGAGGGCAGCTCGTCCAGAATTGATCAAAGAGTTCAAAGGGAAAATCGAACTGTTGCAAAGGAAGAAACCATTGCCCCAGCCCGCCCAAGAGATTCTGAACAATCTCATCAAGGAAGCATTTACGGTCTGAGGACCTTGGCTGTCCCCGTCTCGAAAAACTTTCCAAGAGCGAGCGGGAAACTCATTTATAGAGAAATGTCTCCGCAACAAGGGGAAGATAGGTATCGGCAAACGCCGCAGGGTCCGGGAACAGGGTAGTGCCCGGATCGTCGCCAATCCGGACATTACTCCTTTAGGCGCCGGTACTTATATGAAGTTTCGTCAGTGGGACGCATTAGCGCAAAGCGCGACTCTGAGATTTATCTCTGGGAATAGAAGTAGCGGACGACTTCGGAACTGGAACTGTTCCGGTGCACCGCAGTGTGAAGCGGAACCCTGCAAATTGTTTTCGCGTTAATGCGGGAACTGGGCGGTTCGTTCGCCCGTATCACTCTCAGAAGGAGTCCTATGCCCATGTTCCGCCCCATGTCTCGTATAGCCCAGCGACATATCGGTCTCTTCGCGGTCCCTCTTATCTTCCTGTCCGGCCCGTGCCTCCACGCGCAAACCCCCATTGTGGAAGAACCGAACTACACGCCCACGCTGACCTTTGACGTTGCCACCATCCGCCTTGCGCCGCCGCCGGATGCCAATTTCCACCTAACCATCTCCAGCCCGCCGCACTCCAGCCGTTTCGAGGCGACGAATTTTCCGATCAAGGCGCTTCTGCAGATTGCTTACGGCTTCGATGCGCCGGTGGTGGGCGCACCGGACTGGGTGGCGAACACGTTCTACGACATCCAGGCCCGTTCGGACGAAGCGGCCGACGCCCGGCTGGCCAAGCTCACAACCAACGAGGTCCGGCTGGAAAAGCGGAACGCGATTCGCGTGCTGCTGGCCGAGCGCCTCGGCCTGAAGACGCACCTTGAAACTCGTAATACCTCCATCTACAACCTCGTCCTGGCCAAAGGCGGCGCGAAGCTGCAGGCTGCGCCCGCGCCTCCGCCTCCCGCCGATGGAGGGGCGCCGCCTCCGCCGCCACCCAGCGATGTCCAGGCGCATGGATCGCAGCATGGCCTCGAGTTCGTCGTAACGAATGCGTCAATGCGGTCCATCCTCGGCGTGCTGAGTTCGATGGTGGAAGCGCCCGTGGTCGACAAGACCGGTCTCACCGGCCCCTATAATTACACGCTTCAGTTTGGCCGCCCATGGTCCGAGCGCGATCCGGATAGCTGGCCCTCGATTTTCACCGCGGTGCAGGAACAGCTTGGGCTCAAGCTCGAGGCCGCGCACGAGTCCGTGCCCAACCTGGTGGTCGACCACATCACGAAGCCGACGGAAAACTGATTCGGGTGTTCATGACGTGAGCCTCTCTATTCCTTTGAGAATGACCTATAGATTCGTCATGCGCTCCAGCGCTTCGGGATAGCGGTCACCCAAGACGGGAATCCTTGCGGTGATGCTATCGATCTCGCGCAACTCCTCCTGGGTCAATTCCAGGGCGGTTGCGCCAATGTTCTCCTCGACCCGCTTCAATTTGGTGGTGCCGGGGATGGGGACAATCCAGGGCTTCTGGGCCAGCAACCAGGCAAGCGCGATTTGAGCCGTTGTTGCACCTTTCCGCGCGGCAAAAGCTTCAATCACGTCCACCAATGCGCGGTTTGCCTTGCGGGCTTCAGGGAAAAAGCGAGGGTAGCTGCCGCGGTTGTCCCCTTCGAGGAATTGCGTATTTTCCGTAACCGAGCCGGCGAGAAAACCCCTGCCAAGCGGGCTGTACGGAACAAAGCCGATTCCAAGCTCCTCAAGCGTGGGCAGCACTTCCTCTTCCGGGCGCTTCCACCACAGCGAGTACTCACTTTGTACCGCTGTGACCGGCTGAACAGCATGTGCCCGCCGAATGGTCTGCGCCCCTGCTTCCGACAGGCCAAAGTGCTTTACCTTCCCTTGCTGAATCAGGTCCTTCACCGCTCCCGCTACATCTTCGATGGGCACCTCCGGGTCGACGCGGTGCTGATAGAGCAGATCGATTGTTTCGATCCGCAGCCTTTTGAGAGAACCTTCCACGCTCTGCCCGATGTGTTCGGGCCGGCTATCGACTCCAGGGGAAGGTCGGCCGTGGGGGTTCATGCTGAAGCCGAACTTCGTCGCGATTACCACCTGATCGCGCAGGGGCGCGAGCGCTTCGCCGACGAGCTCTTCATTCACGAACGGACCGTAGACTTGAGCCGTATCGAAGAATGTGATGCCCAGTTCGACGGCTCCCCGCATGACAGCGATCATTTCCTGTTTGGTCCCCGCTACCGGGCCGTGACCTTCGCTCATTCTCATGCAGCCTAATCCGATGACCGAGACTTCGAGGTTCCTCTGGCCTAATCTGCGCTTGCGCATATTTCCTCCTGTCAGCGGAGCGGTCGATGCACATCGTCCGCGTGCACGGGTAGATACCGTCCAAGGAAAGATTAAACTGAAACGCTTTCCCATATTCAACAAACGGGACAAGCCGAGGGCTTGGACCTTGAGAACGACGAGGGGGAGAAGGACGAGGAGTGGCCGCGCCGGAAGCTGGGGCAGACAAAAAGAATGGGACCCTTCGGGGATTGATACCCGATGAGTCCCATTTTGTTTTTGGGGAGTGGGCTGCGGTTACGGGGAGTCAGGCGCGGGCCAGCGATTCAGGCGCGGGCCTGGCGCGCACAACGTCTGGGGATTGGAAATGGCGATCGGCGTTAATTACTTCGGCAGATCGACCGGATAGCCAGTGATGACAACATTGAAGGACATGAAATATGGGGTAAAACCCGCATAGGCAGGTGACACGTAGAGTGTATCGGCATAGAGGGTTGCCGGCACGTCCGCATAGTACTGACCGGGAGTGGTGGCGGACGGGTTAGTGGCGAAGTAGCGGTTAATGGACGGTCTGGAGCCGAGGGTTGCGCTGAGGATGATGATTGGCTGCACATCGGCGCCAGTGGTTTCGCGGCACCTGAGTAGCTCACATCCTGGACGACAAGCCGTTTGCCCGCGGGAATGGTGACTTGAGTGAATGTGAAGTTGTCGATGTTGACGGGCATAACGACCTGAAAAGCATTCTTGGCAATGTCGGAATTGGTCTGGGCATGCAGATTCGAGGGAGTGAGTGCCGCGAAGGCGCCAAACAGCGCGAGGGGCAAAGCGAGAACGATGCAATTGATTTTCATGTAATTCTCCTGGGGTTGAGGCGGCGAGACGTTTCAGTTCAAGCTCCCGCAAAGGGGAGTTAAGTTCGTGCCTGAAATCGCTCAACTCGTCGTCTGCGAGTAGGACACCGGAGAAGGGAGATTGTGACAGGAAGAGATGACCATTTAGAAATCGGCATCGATTCGCGAGGCCGTAGCAATAACCCTATAACAGCAAAGGGACCCATCATTCGATGAGTCCCTTTCTTCGAGTGTGGAACCGATTGTCTTTTTAGTTTGCCGCAGTAACCAGAGCCGCCTGTTCGGCCAGGGCTGCAGCCTTGTCGGTGGCTTCCCAGGTGAACTCAGGTTCATTGCGGCCGAAGTGACCATAGGCGGCCGTCTTGCGGTAAATGGGGCGGCGGAGGTTCAGGCTCTCGATGATGCCCCTGGGAGTGAGCGCGAAGTTTTTGCGCACGAGTTCGGTGAGTTTTGCTTCGCCTACCTTGCCGGTGCCGAAGGTATCGATGCGCACGCTGACAGGATCGGCGACGCCGATGGCGTAGGCAAGCTGGACTTCACAACGATCGGCCAGGCCGGCGGCCACGATGTTCTTGGCGATGTAGCGGGCGGCGTAGGCGGCGGAGCGATCCACCTTGGTCGGATCTTTTCCCGAGAAAGCGCCGCCGCCGTGACGGCCCGCGCCGCCGTAGGTGTCGACGATGATCTTGCGACCGGTGAGCCCGGAGTCGCCCATGGGACCGCCGATGACGAAGCGGCCGGTGGGGTTGATGTGGTACTTGGTGTGCTCGTCGAGCCACTCGGCGGGCAGCACGGCCTGGATGACGTGCTTGAGGATGTCGGCGTGGAGTTCCTCGTTGCTGATGGTCTCAGAGTGCTGCGAGGAGACGACCACAGCGTCGATGCGGCAGGGCTTGTGGTTTTCGTTGTATTCCACGGTGACCTGGGTCTTGCCGTCGGGGCGGAGATAGGGGAGCTTGCCGGACTTACGGACCTCGGTGAGCCTGCGGGCCAGCTTATGGGCCAGCGAGATGGGAGCGGGCATCAGCTCAGGGGTTTCGTTGGAGGCATAGCCGAACATCATGCCCTGATCGCCTGCGCCGCCGGTGTCAACGCCCTGCGCGATGTCGCCGGACTGCTTGTTGATGCTGGAGATGACGGCGCAGGTGTTGGAATCGAAGCCGTAGAGGGCGTTGTCATAGCCGATGGAAGCGACGACGCCGCGCACGAGGCTCTGGAAGTCGACGTAGGCCTTGGTGGTGATTTCGCCGGCGATGACCACGAATCCTGTGGCGGTGAGGGTTTCCGCGGCGACGCGGCTGTAAGGGTCCTGCTCCAGGCAGGCGTCCAGAATGGCGTCAGAAACCTGGTCGGCAATCTTGTCGGGATGGCCTTCAGTGACTGACTCAGAGGTAAACAGGAAACGGTCGCTCAAGTTTGAACTCCTCCCTACTTAAGGGATTTAAGGTATCGGCCTGCCGCGATAGCCCGGTCGCATTGGATGAAGCGGGGCGGAGAGCGGAATTCCGATGACGGAACACCGAATGAGATGCCCAGCGACTCTCCCGTATTGGCCCGCACTGGCGAGACACGCCTTCACCGGCAGGCTGAAGCCTGGGGTGCGCGTCTTAATTGTAACTGCGGGGGGCGGGGTCCGGCGTAAGGAGTCTCATTGAATGGGGTTTTCAATGTTGTGAGGAGGGATAACTCTCAGTTGAGCGGCAAGGCTGAATTTGAGTAGGCCCGGCCAAGCTCTTTGCAAAACTCCTTGAAGCTTTCGAGATCGATCATTGCCGGGTCGATTCGTCCGCTGCGGACCAGTTCCGCCTGTAATTCGGCTGTCGGCTTGCATTTGAGGTGTTCCTCCAACTGACCCTTCAAGCTTTTGGGGCTTGCGTCGTTTCCTGGCTCATCTTCCAGCCAATCGCAGTTTCTTCCCGCGTCCTCGCGTTTGAGAAGCCCGCAAAGCATCCACGCCTCTGATTTTGGCCGTGGCACCATGGGAACGCCGGAGAGAAACCCTGAGAGCAGAAAGCCCGCGCGCATGGATTCGAATATTGCTCTCCACAATGTCTCGGGTGCGGAATTCGTGCCGTCGGAATCGCGGAAGAACACCGCGATGACAGCGTCATTTCGCTCGAGTCCGATGGATTGAGCGTGTTTGCCCAACTGGTAGGCGCTTGCACGGTGAAATTGGTTTCCAAAGGTCTGTGGAAAGTGGGGGAAGAAGCGAGGCCTGGGATATCGGGGAGCGCCTAGGTCGGCTTCATTCAAGAAGCAGACCCACTCATAGCCGCGCGCATGTCCGTCTAGAATCGAGCAGTCAAGTTTCTCGGGTCGATCCAGAAGCTTATCTATGATCCAAGCCATCGGGCCGGGCACGAATTCCCATCCAGTTTCCTTGGGCCGCCGTGTTCCAGGATCGGTTGGGCCTTCGCCGGAGAGAACAAGAATCACTGGCCGACCGTCCCAGCCTGCGTGGAAGTTTCCCGTTCCATCTCCTCGGCCTCGCGCGCTAACTGCTCGATGGAGGTATCGACGTACACTTCGCCAGGACCAAGAATGCCGAGCTTTTTCTTCGCGGACGGAAGATCGAAATACCTGCACGAGCGAGTTCTGCCGTCACTGTTGCGGTAAAGGAAAATGACCGATTCACGAGCCTGATCGTTTGTCAGGTAGTTGAGAATCGATGGGCTGTGCGTGGTTGCAATCACCTGTGCGAAGGATTTGGCGAGGTAATCAACCAGTTTTTCCATCAACTCGGGATGAATGCCATCTTCAACTTCATCGAGAAGTAGTATCCGATCTTGCGCATTCACGGTTCCTGGAGTTGCAGCGCTTTCGATTTGCGCAACGATCGCCAGAACGCGCATGAACCCGTCGCTAAAATGCCGCGAAGAAATTCCATTCGAAAGAACGGGTCCTGGCAAATAGGGACGCAAATTCTTCTCATAGAAAGACAATTTGACAAGATCGTTCTTCTCGACCTTTCGCTGGAAACCGCTCACATTCGGGAAAAACTCGCGCATGATCGTTTGCACGCGCTCGCGGACTCCATCGCTGAGTTCGTGATAGAATCCGGGTAGGCTCTCGCCTCTTTGGCCGATTTCCCTGCTGGGAAAGGTGTCCTTTTTCAGAGCGAATGTGGAGACCATCTCGAAATTCACAAGATAACG
>JBEKZG010000141.1:0-8148 GCA_049510095.1 Occallatibacter sp. | reverse complement strand
CGCTCTACGCGCGGATCGCGTAACTCAGAAAAATACCTCAGGGGATTGTCCATTCCCCCTTCTTACCGATTTCCTGCTCGCTGCATATAGCAAACCATGGCCATTTATATGCGTCGGCCCTGCTCGGAGCCCCAGAAAACTTGCCCCCAACCCCGTTTTCGGCGATACTTAGTTGTTGTGTCTTGCGCAGCGCGGGGTCCCCACGAACGGGTCTTCGTTCGCGGGGTGATCGGCTGGACACCTTGTCCGGTCCTTTTATTGGCGGGGCGAGCGTGAATTACGAAGCCGCCTGCCGGGAAAACCCCTCAAAGACCAACAGAGCACCGGATTTTGAAAGGAACCGTATCGCCGTGGTGATGATTCGTTTGGCGCGCGTTGGCGCCCGCAAGCAACCCTACTATCGCATTGTGGCCATTGAGAAGGACCGCGCCCGCAACGGCCGTTCCATCGAGGTCGTCGGCACCTACAACCCCCGCACCAGCCCGGCCACCGTCGACCTGAAGCACGACCGCATCGCCTACTGGCGCAGTGTCGGCGCGCAGTTCTCCGTGATCGTCGAGAAGCTCGTGACCAAAAACCCGGCCCCGGCCGCGGTTGCCGAGCCCGTCCAGGCCTGATCCCGCCCACTCATGTCTGGAGCGGGCCCGGATTCAGTTTCCGCCTCGTTCCAGTAGCCTGGCGGCCTGCTGCCGGCCACTGTTCAGTCCGTGTTTTACGGGCATCGGCGCAAGTGCCTGCGCAATTTACAATATCGCCTGCTGACTGTGACAGGGTTTTGCTGATACTATTCGCGCATCGATCCAGTGTTCGAAATCTTGATTCGAAGAATTCTGGACCCATCCGGTCAGAGGCACGTTTATGGCCCAACACGATATGGTCGAAGTAGAGGAGCTGGTCCGGGAGATTGCGCGGGCCTTGGTGGATGAACCCGCGGCCGTCGAAGTCAACTCAGTTGACCGGGAAGATAATACGGTCCTCAAGCTCCGCGTCGCGCCCCAGGACGTGGGCAAGGTCATCGGCAAGCAGGGGCGCACCGCGCGCTCTGTGCGCACCATTCTTGGCGCCGTCAGCATGAAGCTGCATCATCGCTACACGCTCGATATCCTTGAAGAAGACGACGAAGCCTAGGGTGCATCGACAGAGACGAATGGGCTGCGGCTCACCCGTCCGGCCCGCTCTCGCAACGCAGCCGCGATCCCCGTGGCTCGCGCGAGGCCGACGAAACCCGAATGTATGATCCGCTAACTTCGTCTTCAGCCCACCCTGAGCCATCAGGCCCCGCTCCGCAGACGGAGCAGTGGGTCTGGCTCGCTCGCATCCGCCGCACCCAGGGCCGCAAAGGCGAGGTCTTCGCCGACATCCTCACCGATTTCCCTGAGAGATTTGCCGACCGCCGTCGCCTCTGGCTTATCGCCGACCCCGAATCGCCTCTTGCCAAGCCTGGCGCAAAGGTGTCGCCAGCCCCCGTCGAAGCCGAGCTCATCGCCCACTGGCTGCATAAAGGCGGCATCGTTCTTCATTTCTCCGGCATCGACTCCATCTCCGCGGCGGAATTGCTCGCCGGAAAAATCGTCGCCATTCCCCACTCCCGACGCGCCCCGCTCGCCGAGGACGAATTCTATATCGCCGACCTGATCGGCTGTGAACTAGTCGATGTCGTCGGCCCTGCGCCTAGAATCATCGGCCAGATTGAGGACATCGAGCGCGCCGCCGGCCCCGTCGCCCTGCTCGTTGTCCGGAGCCCTCACTCCAGCGAAGAAATCTTCGTCCCCTTCGCCAAAAGCTACCTCCGCCGCATCGACCTCGCCGCAAAGCGTGTGGAAATGGCCCTCCCCGAAGGCCTCATCGACCTGAATAACCCAGAGAAACCCTAGCCTCTCAGACTCGCTTTTCTATTGAAACGCCAGCGGCGTCCATGTCCCATTATCTTTCAGCGCCAGTTGTATGGGCCTGGGCGGCCCGCTCGGTGGCACTGTGACTTCAATCCAGAGTTCCTGCCCCGGCTTGGTTCTACTGGGGTCGGCCGCGTGCTCAGAAATATAGAAATTGACCTGGGAATTGAGTCGCGACGCATCGCATGAGCTTCCCGCTGGAGCCACGCAGCCATTGGGGTTTAGCGTAAGGGTCAAATAGCGTCCGCGCATCACCGTCTCCGGATCGTAGGCCGTGGCGCGTACCCAGACGCGCGGGCAAGTCCAGCGCTCGTATAAATATTTACCCGCAATGGATGAAACGATTGCCAACTGAATTACAAGAAGCGCGATCGATGCGCCCGAGAGCGAGATCCTGCCAAGCTTCATAACGCCTCCTGAGTCGCATCACCTTCTTGTCCCATGCCGGCCACCAGGCGTCGCCGCATCTTTTCCAGAGCCCATCCGCCGGCCAGGAAGAGTATGCCCAGCCCGATGAGCCCAAGCGAGCGGCCGACCTTGCCAAAGACATCGCTGAAATAGAACCACGCCACAGTAATCGCAAAGCCCACAATGCCCAGATTGACCAGCGCCTTGCTCGCTTGGCGCACGCCCCACCATATGTAGAAGACGCAGTACGCCGCCACAAGAACCTGGGCGGCAACATTGGGGAGGTCAAAGAGGTAAGGCATTCGGCGGTAGTCTGCGACGCCCCACATCCTTGTCCAGATTCGGTGGCACCAGGGCAGCGTGAGGGAAAGGGCAATCGCAGCGGCTACCGGAGCCAGGCTTTTCCGCCGGCGGATCAGCGAAAGCAGCACCGGCAATGCCCCAAAAACAACCCATCCCCAGACGCGCAGTCCAAGGGACGAAGAACCTTGGAAATCGCCCCACGATTGCCAGCCCTCCAGCAAGAAAGGAATCCCAACCACCGAAGCGACAGCGCCCACGGAGAATAGAATCCCCGATACGGCCCTTCGCTTGGAACCGAGAAAAGCCGTAACGTAAAGCGCACCCCAGGCGAGCAAAAAGCTGCCGATGTAAGAGGCTTCCCCGATCAATCCCTGCGCGGCAAACCCAAATTCAGACAGAATCCAAGCCGGAAACAACAGAAACACCAGCGTCTGCTGGGCTTCGTCCTGCAGCAGCGCCCATCCCGCCAACGCGGCAATCGCCCACATCAGGACCGCCGCCGGCCAATGCTCCTGCATATTGAAGATCTGGCCCACCAGCGCGATGGCTGCGCCGAATGAAACGGTGCCCACTGCGTGCAGCGTGGTCGAAAGCCCTCGAAAATCCTTCCGCACCAGGGCCCCGCTCACATGGAAGACGGTCACCATGCCGAACACGATTGCAATGCGCGCGCCGGGGCCTAGGTCGTCCCAATGCGCTGAGACGAACAGCACCACGCCACACGCCAGCAAAATGGCTCCCAGGATCAACGCAACCATCACCTGCCAGCGCAATCCCGATGGCCGCGTCTGCTCCGCCTCGTAAGCGCGAATGCGGCCGGCCGCCTCCGCATCCAGTACCCCGGCCGTTTGCCAGCGCTTTAATAATGTTTCAAGGTCAGCCATGACAGTTGGCCCTCATTAGAGCACATCCCGGAGGATTCCACCGTGATCCCTCTGCCGCTATGATCGATGCGTATGCGCTTTGACATCGTCACCATCTTTCCCGGCTTCTTCTCCAGCTTCCTCGAGAACGGAATCCTGCGCCGGGCCCTCGCCGAAGGCCTTGTCGAAGTGGCCGTCCACGACCTCCGCAACTTCACCCATGACCGCCATCGCACCGTCGACGACCGTCCCTTCGGCGGCGGCGAAGGCATGGTCCTCAAACCACAGCCCATCGCTGACGCCCTGGCCTCTCTCGGCATCGAGCCCAAAGCTCAACGCACGCTCGCGCAGCCTGTACCAACGCACGTCATCCTGCTCTCCGCCCAGGGCCGCCCCTTCACCCAGGCCGTCGCCCGCGAACTCGCCTCCCTCAATCGCGTAGTCCTCATCTGCGGCCGTTACGAAGGCGTGGACGAACGCATCAACACTCTCTACTGCGACATGGAACTGTCAATCGGGGATTATGTTCTCAGCGGTGGCGAACTGGCCGCTGCCGTTGTCATTGATGCCACCATGCGCCTGCTCCCCGGCGTCCTCGGCAACGAGGCGTCCAGCGAATTCGAGAGCTTCGGCGTAGCCGACGCCGAAATCATTACAAGCGACGACGGCGTTCCCCGCTCCCAGCACGGGGCCGGAGGCCTGCTCGATTACCCCCACTACACCCGCCCCGCCGAATTCGCCGGCCTGCAAGTCCCAGCCCCCTTGCTCAACGGCGACCACCAGGCCATCCGCCGCTGGCGCCGCGAGCAGCAGCTACGGAAAACGCAGGCCAACCGCCCCGATCTGCTGGAGCAGGCTGCACTGAGCAAAGAGGACTTGAAGCTGCTGGAATCGATAAGCGGGGATGGGCTTGATTGACACGCGAGAGTCAAAAACGCTATAGTTCAAACATGATTTGCTCCCCGCTCGATTGCCGTAAGGCTTCGGGCGGGGTTATTAGTTTTCAGCGCAGATTAACTTAAACATGGTGGAAACTTACTTAGGCATATAGACCCAAAGCGATTTTCTGGGCCTACAATCCATAACAGTCCACCCTAACCGTAAAGCCGAGCAAACGTGCTCAAATTAAAGGAGTTGTCATGCTAGAACCAGCAGTAAAGAAGGCGATCATATTCGTAGATGGACAGAATCTCTTCCACCAAGTAAAGGACGCGTTTGGGTATCGGTTTCCAAACTACGATGTCGCAGCTCTCACTCGTGAGGTCTGCGAACCGAATGGTTGGCAGGTTGCCGAGATAAGGTTTTACACCGGAGTTCACGACGCAACAGCAAATCCTTTCCAGAACTCTTTTTGGATCAACAAAACAGCACAAATGGGACAGACCGGAGTAAGAGTGATCACACGGCCGCTGCGTTATCGGAATAAGAGCGTCCGTCTCCCCGACGGCACTGAACATATCTTCCTCGCGGCAGAAGAGAAGGGCATCGACGTCCGAATCGCCCTCGATGTAATTTCAGGAGCTCGCAGTCGAGCGTATGACGTGGGGATCATCTTCAGCCAGGACCAAGACCTAGCCGAAGTTGCGTCTGAAATCCGCACAATCGCGAGGGAACAAGACCGCTGGATAAAGATTGCCAGTGCCTTCCCGGACAGCCCCACGGCCCGAAACCGGAGAGGGATAAATAACACGGACTGGATTCGAATTGACCGTGCGATGTATGACCGCTGCATTGATCCCAGGGACTACCGACCCTAATTGGTTTAGAGATTGGGCGGGAGCGAGTTCGAATTCCCCGTTTTAATTTCCGCCCATTCTACTTGGGAGGGTTCCCGTTCCGCACTACTTGAACGGCTTCACCGCCGCAGGCTGTTCCGCCCCCACCTGTCCCGCTGCGATGGCAGCCACATAAAAGTTCTCCCCGCACGTCGGACTTCCGGCCAGCCTCCGCATCATCGCCAACTGGCCCACATGCGTCAGCGAATCGGAAACCGGACCCTGCAGCAATCGTTCCAAAGGCGCGTGCATCGGTTTATCTGAAGCCACATACGCGTCGAACGCCGTAAGTGCGGCAAAGAATCGCTGGCCCTCCTCCGCCCATCCGCGTGGCGGCACAGGCGCCCAGCGTGGATCGCCCTCGGCCATGCTCAGCGCCCAGTCGAAGAGGTCGCCCATGTGCGCAACAATCTGCTCCGGCCTTCGCCCCGCGCCGTCAAATCCCGCAAATTCCTCCGGTGCGCCCTCAAGCGCACGCGCCGCCCGGTAAGCTACCGTCGCCAAGATATGCCGCAGCAATTCCCGCTTCTCGTCCATACCCCGAAACTATAGCGCAATGCCGAATACCTTTATTATCTGGCGTTGCATTTTCTCGGATGGGGTGTTATCTATTTAAGCAATAGGAACGCCCGACCCGGCAGCCGTGCGATGCGACGTGCTTCGGTTATATCACCGTTAAATGAAACATGTTTGGAAGATTGTCTACTTATACCCTGGGACCAGATCCCTCCATCTCCGAGGACGAATTGTTCTCGAGATCAAAAAGGAGTTAGAAAATGAGCACAAATCAAAGAAAATCGCAAGAATGCTACCCTGTCACCCACAACGGCGACATTTACTGCGGAGTGCATAACGAACTGGCATTCCTAGACTCCCAGGCGCAACCAATCCGAGACACTTTCCTGCCCAATAATCGCCAATACTGGCGGTGCCGCGAGACAGGGCGCCCAATTCAGCTCGCCTCGTGACTGGCGGGGACCTAGTCCTTTTCCTCCTCACTTTGCAAAGTGAGGAGGAGCCCCCAGAGGAGGAGCCCAAAAAGGAGACGATTGGGATTCCTATCGCCGCCATGCGCGAAAACCCATTCTCTGATAAACTGGAGATTCTGAGTCCAAGAGCAGGAAGTTACTATGTCTATCCATCCCGTAATGCAGCGCCTGGCCGACAAGCTCAAGCGCACCGACCTTCCCGAGTTTGTCCCCGGCGATCAGATTCGCGTCCAGGTCAAAATCAAGGAAGGCGATAAAGAACGCCTCCAGGCCTTTGAAGGCCTCGTCATCGCCATCAACAAGGGCGCGCAGGGCACATTCACCGTGCGCAAAATGAGCTTTGGCCAGGGTGTCGAGCGCATCTTCCCCTTCAACTCCAAAGTCATCGACAAGATTGAGAAGATTCGCAGCTACAAGGTTCGCCGCGCCAAGCTGTTCTACATCCGCGGACTGCGCGGCAAGGCCGCCCGTCTCAAGGAAGTGGATCGCGTCACCGGCAAGGTCCGCGCCTAGGCCTCCTCGCCCCTGGTTTTGTCACGAAACGCCCCCGGCCCACTCCGGCCGGGGTTTTTCTTTGCCAGCGAGAGCGCCGAGTTCCTGAACCCGGCCGCTGATCGGTGTGCGCTATAATCCGCTTCAAGTCATGCCCACGAACAACTACCGGATTCGGGTCGCCGCAGACTCGGTTGATGTCGAGTGCGATACGCCCTTCCGCTCCCGGACCGCTCAATACTCTTGGGGCGGCTATGCAATTGCGTGTTCCCTCTTTATGCTTTACTTCGTGGGATTTGGTCACGGACGAAATTCAGGCTATTTGAGGATACTTGCGCACTCACGACCAGGTTCAGCGGAGTTTACTTCGAACGTTTTTGGCGCTGTCTTCATTCTGGTAACCGTGATCATCATTCTCAGCTTCGGCGTCCGATACTCTCTACCGTTCGGCGAGCGACTGCATTGTGATAGTGATACCTTGACCTGGTCGAAGATCCCTTGGCTAAGTTTTGGCAATCGCTGGGTTACCAGAACCGTTCCGCTACCTGAGATCCTTGGGGCTTCCTATGCCATCGTTTATAAATCGAAGGGCGTATATGGAATTCTGCTCGAAACGTATGGCGAGCCCTGGAAGATGTTCTGGGGAATCGAAGCGCCGGAGGCCAATCGCATTCTACGCGGGCTCAAGGCACTTGGAGTAAACGTGCATCGCGATCCAGAAATGCGTGAGGTCATTCGTGAAACGCTTCGGGACCGGCGAGCGCAACTCTAGCAAAACAATGTCTTCCGGCATTCAGCGGTCTTCCGCCCGCGGCTTTGCGCGCAAAGAGGCAGCCCGTCGGCGCGGGGCTCCCCGCATCGCCCGGCTGAGGGACAGAAAGGAAATCCTCTGGAACTTGTCACGCAACAATTTGCGCAACGGGGCGTTTTAAACATCGATAAGTGATTGACTGGGAAAGACTAGCATTTGGCTTTCCGGTTGCTGCTTGTCCGGCATACCGACTCTGTTCAAGGAGCCCAGGAATGCGCCTCAAAGCCACGCTCGCGACTGCTTCCCTCGCCGCTGCGGCAGTTCTTCTGGTCGCCGCCCCCACCGCCGCCAAGGCCGATTCTGTGTACGGAAGTCAAGCCTCGTTTTCCGCCGCAACCTCCGGCGTCACCTCAGTCGGCTTTCCCAGCCCTGGATATGGTCTCTTCATTCCTGACAATCCCGCTTCGGCGGGAGCGGTGACCTTCTCCTCTTCCACCAGCGTGATCAATCTCGACGATGCGGCATACTACACCGTGAACGGCGGCTTGCCTGCAAATCCTGCGAACTACCTCATCGTCTTCGGCGATGAGGACGGCGACGTAGTCAACGTTACGTTCCCATCCTCCACGGCCTTCAGTCTTGACCTGGGCGGCACGTTTGCTACGGGCGAGGGCG
>JBEKZG010000140.1:0-8250 GCA_049510095.1 Occallatibacter sp. | reverse complement strand
CTCAGCGGAAAAACGGTGACGAATGAGGGGCTGAAGCCGGGGACCGTGCTTTGGGGGACGCCGGCGCGGCCGCTGATGCAGGTGCTAAGGGAGATTGCGGTGGTGGCGAGGCTGGCGAAAAAAGCAGGGAACAGGGAAAAAGCAGGGAATAGGGACTTAGGGACTTAGGGACTTAGGGACTAGGGACTAGGGACTAGGGACTAGGAACTAAGGACTGGGGACTGGGGACTTGGGGACTCGACACTCGGCGGCGTCTTCACGGCTGCCGGGCTGGGGTCTCTACGGATGGAGAGGCGGGGGCTGGTCCGCTGGAAGGCGTTTGCTCGGTCCCGTTTCTTAGCAGCACGGCAATACCACGGGCGTCATCCATATGGCTCTCGACCAGCAGGGCATGAGCCATGGAGAGAAACTCGGGGTGGTGCTCGAAGTGCTTTGCCGCGGCCTGGACGGTGTGGACGACATGCGCCTCCGCAAACGAATCTCGATGGAAACCGGCGACCCCGATGAGCAGACCTTTGACGAGTGTGAGTTGCGCGGTGAGCAACGCAAATTCTCGGGACATTTCAGGGAGAGCCGCAGGGCGCATTCCCTCCTTGCCGAATGGGAATTGGCAGCGAAGGATAGTGTTGACCAGGTAGTTTTCCAGGATGTGGGGATGACGCTGGAAAAAAGGCTGGAAGTAGCGATCGTGCGCGAAGTTGTAATGGGCGGTGAGGCTCTCGAGGGTTGAGCCGGGCCCGTTGCCAATGCCCGTGGTGAATGCCTGAATACACTCGACAAAACGGGGCCTGATGTTTGACTTGTGCAGCATGAGGCCGGCAAGGCGAAGGACGATGTCGAGTTGCGCCTTGGGATCGCCAGGCAGCGAGTCCATTGCCGGATGGAGAGCAGCGGTTGCTGCGGTCGCATGGAAGTCCTCAAGAAACTCAGGAACGGGGCGCGTGAGCTCGCCGCGGGCGATGGCGTCGAGGCGCTGGCATAGGATGCTGAGCAGAAACAGCCGCTGCCAGAGGGGATAAGAACGATCGCGCACCAGGGCCAGGATGGTGTCCCGAATCGGGGCGAAGTTGGGCGGAAGCGGGGTCTGAGCGGGTTGGGTGAGGCTGTTCGGGGCTATGAGTTCGGCGGGGGCGGCGAGTTCGACTGGGACGGGCTGTTCGCCTGGGTGAGATGAGGTGAGCGGGTTTGGCGATAAGAGGTCTGGCGATAGAAGGACGAGGCGGGCCGCTTCCGGGCAGGAGAGAGCCAGAGATTCTTCGCGTACGCCGCCAAGTTCATGCACGATGCGCGGATAAGTTCTACAGGTGTGGGAGAGCATTTCCTCGCCAAACTCCGCCTGAATGGCGCAGAGGCGATCCGCGGTGAGCAATGGACATTGATTTGCGGAGTCCATGCGGATGGTGGCGAAGGGGGGCTTCTGTTCGTGCTTGGGGGCGTCTTCATTCGGCGCTGTTCGCAGGATGCTTGTATCGATGAGCGAGCGGAGGGGGCTGGGCGGCAGATGCTGGTACTTTTCCCACGAGGCCTGGTCAACGGGGACGGTCCATCCCTGGCAGCAAATGTCTTCGCATGCGGGGCCGATGCAGCGGAATCGATCGGCGTAGGCGGGATGCATGTGGGACGGCTCGGGCAACGATGCTCCTGACGCCGCGATGGTACTACGCTGATGCGGCTTGACGGAAGCTATGCACACGATTGGCCATTCGTCGAATTTCAGGATTGGAGGATTTTAGGAGTTGGTATGCGCCAGAGGGAAACCGGCAATTGATGCCTACCGTCTTTCGCTTGGCCCAAGTGTTTGCAGGGGCGTGATGGGCGTGGCCTAAACTGGCTTGGCGGGCGGGAAGGGCTCGGGTTTGAGAGAACCGTCGCGCTGCTTGATGAGGATTTGCACCTTGCCTTCGGCGGCGTCGAGTTCCTGCTTGCAGACTTCAGAGAGGCCGACGCCCTCTTCAAAGAGCTTGAGCGAGTCTTCAAGAGGCAGGTCGCCCTTTTCGAGTTGTTCAACGATGGTTTCGAGCTTCTTGAGCGATTCTTCGAATGTGGGCATTGCGGTTGCTTCCACTCCCCAGCGCTTTCAGAATATCCGATTCAATGGTGCTGAACCCAGTCGCGACGTCGTGGGCGTGGGCCGGAATCACATCCTCTGGTGGTGGAGCGCCATGAAGAAGCCGTACATAAAGGCTGTGACTTCAACGAGAAGGAACGCTGCAAATGCGCAGATTCCCGCGATCCTGACTGTTTTCCGCGCGCGTACAAAATCTGAATCGTCTGCCTTGATTGAGCCGTATTTCAGCCACCAGCGCAGTGCCCACACGGGGATGCCGATCGACAAGACGAGAAACCCGATTCCGCCGAGCCCGGAGAGGAAAATGACATAACGCAGCACAAAGAAGAGCGGCAGCGCGAGCGCGCAGCTCTTCATGTAACTTGCATCGCTGACGGCCTGATTGACTTTCGACAGCAGTTCAGCGGCCTTGACAGCCGCCTCGCGATCTACAGGCTGGCCGCAGAAGCGGCAAGTTTCCGCAGTGTTGTCGATTGTTTCTTTACACTTTGGACATTCGAAGAGCGTGGATGCGTAGCTGGCGGCTCCGATGGTGAACCCGTCGGACATGGAGGGATCCTTCTTACGTGATTCGTTGCGGTTCTGGAACGAGCGATTGTGTTTTAGGATTTACCGGAAATGATACGCCACAATGCACATGCTGTGCTGGTTTCCGCTGCGACTAGGAGACAGGATCGGGCAGGACAGAGGCGATGACTTCGGCGGCTAGCGCATAGCGGCCGAAGGGGGCGCTGACCTGGACGCCTTGAACCATGGGGCGGACCGCTTCGAGCATCTCCTGGGCGATGAGGACGCCTTCGCGGCGTGCGGCGTCGGGGGTGGCGCACTGGGCCATGCGGAGCATGATCTCTTCCGGCATGGAGACGCGCAGGTCATTCTTCATGAACTCGGCGTTGCGAAGACTGGTGAGGGGCCAGATGCCGGCAATGACGGGGATGCGGAAGCCTTCAATGCGCCGGAGGAAGCTCTCAAGAAGTTTCAGATCGAAGACGGGCTGCGTGATGGCGTACTCGCCACCGGCTTCGACCTTATAGGCAAAGCGGCGCAGCTCTTGCTCGATGTCGGGGACGCCGGGGTTGGCGGCAACGCCGATGGTGAAGTTGGTGCTGGCGCCAATCGCGTTGGCGCCGATGTCGAGACCGTGGTTGAGGCGGTTAACGATGTTGACGAGACCGATGGAGTCAACGTCAAAGACAGCAGTGGCATCAGGATAGTTTCCGAGCTTGGGCGGGTCTCCGGTGAGGCAGAGGATGTTGTGCAGGCCGATGGACGAGGCTCCGAGCAGGTCCGATTGAATGCTGAGAATATTGCGGTCGCGGCAGGTGTAATGAAGAACCGTCTCAATTCCGGTGTGCTGCTGAATCTGGATGCAAAGGCTTTGCGCGCTCATGCGTGCGGAGGCACGGGGCGAGTCGGGAACATTGATGGCGTGAACGCCGCGCTGGGCGAGGAAGCGCGCGCCTTCGATTTCCTTGGTGCAGTCGATGCCCTTGGGAGTGACGATTTCAACGAGCGTGACGAAAGCGCCGCCGGCGATGAGCGAACCGATGCGGGAACGCTCGCGGAGCGGCGCGGGGGGCGTCTCGGTGTTGATGGCGGGCGCTGCGCCGGAGGTGACCACGCGTGCCTGGGCGTCGATGGCGCGCATGGCCGAGCGCATGGCGCGGATGTGATTGGGCGTGGTGCCACAGCAGCCGCCTACGAATTGCGCTCCGGCGGCGATGGCCTTGCGGGCAAAGCTGGCCATGTATTCCGGCGAACAGAGGTAGATGTTGCGGCCTTCAACAGCGCGCGGCATGCCGGCGTTGGGCATGGCAGCAAGAGGAAGCGTGGTGGCGGCGCGCATGGCTTCAATGGCGGTGAGCACGGTGGCCGGACCGGTGGAGCAGTTGACGCCGATGGCGCCGGCGCCCCACTCCGTGAGCAGGGCGGCAGCATGAGAAGGCGAGGAGCCGTCAAGGCAATTGCTCTCGTCATCGACTGTAACCATGACCATGACGGGCAAATGGGGAGCGGTTGCGAGCGCGGCTTCGAAGGCCATCTGGGCCTCGTTGAGCGCGGGCATGGTTTCAAGGATCAGCAGATCGACGCCGGCCGCGGCGAGGGCGGCAATCTGTTCGGAAAAGGCCGAGCGGGCTTCATCGAGGCCAGTTTTTCCCAGGGGCTCAAGACGCACGCCGAGCGGACCGACCGAGCCAGCGACGAAGGCTTCGCCTGCCTGTTTGTCTTTGAGGTGCTCGACCGCCTGGCGGGCCAGCTTGACGCCGGCGGTGTTGATTTCCGCGACCTTGCCGGCGAGGCCATGGCGAGCGAGACGGAAGCTGTTGGCCCCAAAAGTGTTGGTTTCAAGAATTTCTGCGCCGGCCTGCAGATACTCCTCGTGAATGGAGAGGATCAGGCCGGGGTCAGAGAGATTGAGCTCGTCGTAACAGCGATTGATAAAGATGCCGCGGGCATAGAGCACAGTACCCATGGCGCCGTCTGCGAGGACGGGGCGGTTGGCAAAGAGATCGGCAAATTGTGGCATCCTTCCGTCATGCTAAACGAGCCAACCCGGCCCTGCCAGCCGGGCGGGCTGCTTTGTTATACTTCGGTAGTCATAAGCTGGGCGCCAATCGGTTCCGGGAGAGAGTTTTCCGCGGACCTGCAGGATCATCCGGCGATCGCTATCAACTTGTTTACGCTGCGGCCGCGGCCGTGGACATCGTCGCGGCCAGTGCCGCGTTTTTCGTCGAGGTAAGGGATTTTGAAGAAGAGCAGTCTTTGTTTGAGCGCCGCAGCCGCCTTAACGGTTGCAGCCGCCCTCGCAGGTTGTGGTGGCACGACTTATTTTGCGGGCCGCAATCTGCCCCCCAGCGGGTTATTGAACCGCGTCGTGATTGCTATCCAAAACCCCAGCGCCTTCACCCATGGGGCTTTGCAGTTTGTGGACGCCTATTACGATATCCGCGGCGGGTACACCGGCACACCCGCGACGTATTCGATTTCAGGGTTTTCGGGGGCGCTGCCCATTTCCATCCAGAACATGCCCGAGGAACAGACGGGGGCAGTTTACGGGTCGGGGGATGGGAGTTTTACGCTGGTTAGCTACGCCAAGGAATCCGTGAGCACCTCAGTGACCGGACTGAACGGCCTTTCGTCGGGCATCTTCATTACGCGGAATCTGGGGTATGTGTTTGCGGCAAGCCAGGCGTCTCACGTTCTGACTGTGGTGAACCGGAACACTAACGGATCGTATCTGCTGAGCCTTCCTGGCGTGTACCGCGTGAGCGTGAATACGGGCGGGTCGATTGCGCTGGCTTTTGTTCAGAACTCGAATTACATCTACTATCCGCGGGAGCTGACCTCGGCCCAGACCCTTGCATACTCGGGCGGTCCGAGCACCTGGCCGACGGCGGCGGAGGACTGCGAGCCGCAAAACGCGCCGGTGTGGTGCGTGTTCCAGGCGCAGAGCCCGGACCATGTGGATGCGACTGGCAACTACTACGGGGCGCCACTGGTTTTTGACCGGCCAGTGAAGGCGGTTTTTTCAGCGGACGGCGGCACAGCCTACATTCTGAATTGCGGTCCGGAATGCGGAGGGTCGAACGCGTCGGTGTCGCTGTTGCCGGTTGCGCCGATGATCTATCTCAGCGGCCAGCAGTCAGGGCTGTTGCCGACGACCGGCGCGGTAACCAATATTCCCGTTCCGGGTGGGGCCAGCAATGCCCTGGTGGACAGTTCGATACTTTACGTGGTGGGCCAGCAGCCGGTACCGGTGCAAGGGCAGACGCTTTATGGCGGAAACATGACCGTAGTGAACCTTGCGAACAACACGGTTGTGCCTTCAACGAGCGCCGCGCCCAATCCAGTTCCGATCAGCGACGGACAGCCGGGGGCGATCAGCCGGATGATTCTGGCCGACAATAACACGCTCTGGATTGGCATGACGAAGTGCACGAACGGGGTGCGCGCGGCGACGGGCCAGCCAGACGGATGCCTGACCATGGTGAACACCACGAACAACACGGTGACCATGCTGGAACCTTACCTGGGCGACGCGACCGGGATTGCGGCGGTGACGGGACTGAATAAGATCTACACGGCCGAAGGCGGGCAGGTTTATATCTATTCCACTGCGGACGGCTCGGCGATCGATAACCAATACGTGACCGTGACGGGCACTGCTTACGACGTGGCGTATATGGACGCGACTTCCGATGGCGACAATACCGTTTACTGAGAACAGTTGTCAGTTTTCAGTTGTCAGTGAGCGGGGCTTGCCGGCTTGACCGAGATGCTTGACGATTCCGTTCCCGAATCCTTCACAGCCGATGTGTTGGCGATCGCGGCGCACCGCGACGATGTGGAGCAGACCTGCGGCGGCACACTTCTGCGCATGGCTTCACGCGGTCTGCGCACGGCAATCCTGGACCTGACTCGGGGAGAAGCCGGAACGCGGGGCACGGCAGAAGACCGGGCCAGGGAAGCGGAAACGGCTGCGGGATTAATGGGGGTGGGATGGCGCGAGGCGCTGGACCTGCCGGACGGCGCGATTGAGAACACACTGGAAAACCGAATCAAGATTGCGCGCGTTCTGCGGCGGCTGCGGCCACGAGTGGTGATTCTGCCTTACTGGCAGGCGCGGCATCCGGATCACGCCGTGGTGGCGGCGCTTGGGTATGAGGCTTGCTTTCTTTCGGGCCTGTCCAAAGCACCTGCGGCGCGGCAGGCACCTGCGGCGCGGCAGGCACCTGCGGCGCGGCAGACGCTCGCTAATCGCTCGCAGGAGGCACCTGCGGTGCGGCCAACCGCGCCTTCGGCGCAAGACGAATCGGAATCCAGGATTACAGGGCTTCCGCCGCATCGGCCATTCAAGATTGTTTACGCCAGCCTTTATGCCGATGTGCGGCCGAGTTTCATTGTGGACATCACGCCGTTTATCGAGCAGCGGCATACGGCTTTGATGGCCTACCGGTCACAGTACGCGAACCAGGCGGCGGGGAGTAGGCTGTTTGTGGCGGAGGACGAGATCCGCGAGCGCACATTTGCGGAGGCGCGGCACTACGGATTGCTGGCAGGTGTGCGGTATGGCGAGCCCTTTGTGCAGAAGGAAGTGGGACTGGTGGACGATTTGACGCTGGTGCCGGTTCAGTCGATCTGAAGCATTTTGCGGATGTTTCCTGGGGAATTACGATCATAACAATTATTTATTACGAAGCAAAAGATAATAACTTTGTCTTATATTCGGATATCCGCGACACTGGATGCGGAGGTCCCCCGATGACGCAGATTTGGGATACGCAGGCGTACGAGAAGAATGGCGCATTTGTGCATGGTCTGGCAGGCGGAGTGCTTGAGTTGCTGGCGCCTAAGGCGGGCGAGTACATCCTGGACCTGGGTTGCGGAGATGGGCAACTGACGCAGCGCATTGCCTTGAGCGGAGCGAGCGTGGTGGGTGTGGATGTTTCCGCGGAGATGGTTGCGGCAGCGCGGTTGCGCGGGCTTGTTGCCAATGTTGCCAACGCTGAGGCCTTACCGTACCGGCGGAATGAGTTTGACGCTGTGTTCTCAAACGCGGCGCTGCACTGGGTGCGCGATCAGGACGCGATGATGACGCAGGTGCATCGGGTTCTGAAGCCGGGCGGGCGGTTTGTGGCGGAGATGGGCGGGCATGGGAATATTGCCGCAATCCGCGTGGCGCTGATGGCGGTGCTGGCCCGGCACGGATATGGGGACCGGGAGAACGGCGTGAACTACTATCCGACACCGGATGCATATATGCGGCGCTTGAAGCGGCATGGCTTCGAAGTGGAACAGATCGCGCTGATTCCGCGGCCGACGCTGCTGGCGGAAAGTGGCATGGCGGGCTGGCTGCGGACGTTTCGGCGCGGCGTGCTGGAGGGTTTGCCGGAGGGGCTGCGCGAGACCGTGGTGGAGGAGACGGTGGCGCTGCTGGCGCCCGTGCTGCGCCACGAGGATGGGAACTGGACTGGCGACTACGTGCGGCTGCGGTTCATAGCCACTGCCTGATTAAGCGGGAAAGCTACTTTGCGAAGAACATTCTGCCGCCGATGATGACCAGGGTAACGGCGAAGATGCGGCGGAGCCAGAGGTCGGAGATGTGCTGAGCGCCGACTGCGCCGAAATATCCGCCGACGAGGAAACCTGCGGCGAGCAACGCAGCTACGCGAATATCGGCG
>JBEKZG010000014.1:0-17005 GCA_049510095.1 Occallatibacter sp. | reverse complement strand
ATGAACCCGTGCGGCCAGATCGTTGGATAACTCCCAACCGTCTCCCTGTCCCCGCTCGCCAGAACCTTCCTTTTGTCTGAGATGGCCTACGCGAACAAGCGCATCCTGCGCCTCATCCTTTGGAACAGGAACAATCGAGGTCTCCGAATCCACCAGCAGCGCATTCACCCTCTCACGATTGACCTCAAGGGCATTGCGAAAAGCTTCATATGCGTCCTGTCTGCTTCCGCAGCAAACGAAAATCAGGCTCAAGCGATTGTCACGGGCGCGGGATTTTTCCCTCGCGAACAATGCATCGAATCCCCGCCTCAACTCCGCCTTCTGCTCCTTGCTATTGCCCCCACCCTCGACATAAACCGCGATCTCGGTCACAGGTTGCCGCCGATCTCGCCGATGCGCCAAATCTCGCCAAGGCGGTATTTCTCCAGCCAGAATCGCAGCTTCTCTGACTCGATTCGCTTGAATACGGTACCGCCGCGGTATTCGCACACCAAGACGGAGTCAGCAACCTCGGTCAGCGCGGAAACCAGCGCATCCGAGTGCGTAGTGACTATCAACTGTGTCCGTGCCGAGGCCTCCTGTAACAGTCCCGCCAGCAGCGCAATCGCATCGGGATGAAGACCAAGTTCAGGCTCCTCCATGCAAATCAGTGGTGGCGGGGTGGGAGAAAGCAACTGAGCCAGAATCGCCATGAACCGGATCGTTCCGTCGGAAAGACGCGTGGCGGGAATCGGCAGCCTCAAGCCATTCTCATGTAAAAAGATCTGTACTCGACCGCCTGCTGAGCTTACGGTGCAACGCTGAAAACGGGGCAAGAAGCGATTCAAATAGCCATTGAACTCCGGCCACCTCTCGGTAAGTTGAAGCTGATCGAGGACTGCGCCGAGATTCTGGGCACCCGGGAGTAAGCTATCGGAGGGCCAATCTGGCCGTTGGGGTCTGCGAACCTCTGACCCGCGTCCAAAGGTCCACTCTCGAAAGCTCTGGATTGCTTCAAACTTCCGCCCAACCTCAAACAACTCAGGATAGACAAATGGGTCTTTGAGTTGCGCGAGGATCGACTCATCCGGTTTTATGTTCCTCCTATCAAGGCTCCGCGTCTCCCTGCGAATGTTCTTGCTCGCAGGCCACTCCGACTTAAGGTTTACGACAAGATCGCCGTCTTGGAAACGATAATAAGAAAGTGGAGATCCTTCACCGGCCGGCCTTAAGTACATTTGTTCGTCAGTTGGTGGGACAGTTGTGTACCCCACGTCTTCAATGAACTCGCCTGTGATCTCAACGCGTTGACCGACGTCTGAGAATGAAAGAGCATAGCGCAAATCGGGGACTTCATAATCCGTTGCTTCGATGAGACTGGGAGAAACGCCATCTCTCAATTGATGATCTACATCGATGTGAGCCTCGATTACACTGGATAAGGTGCCATCCCCCTTCCAAAGCCACTCACGCACCCCTCCGCCTTCGCGGATCGCGCTTGCAAACCCCGTAGGCAAAGCGTGCAGCAGCTCAATCCCTTCGATCAGATTGGACTTTCCCGAGCCGTTCGGTCCAATCAGGACGTTCAACGGCGTCAGCGGAATCGCCTCCGAACCGGGAGGAAAGGAGAGCAGCCCATCCAAGCGCAGGGATTTCAGGAACGGCACATCAGCCTCCAGTGCGGGATGCAGCCAAGATACAACAGTTTAGTGTATCGAGGTACGGCTGGAGTCGGCCGCGGGCAGCCGTAAAGGCAATCGCATCCAGAAGCTTGCAGACAGAACTGTTCCCACAAAGCGACAACAGGCCGCTGACGCAAGCATAGCCAATCGGGGAACATTTCCCCGGATTTTGCAGCTTAATTCGCGGAAACGCGCACAATCGATTCATGCCTGTCAAAACACTTGAAATTCCTCGATTCCTTCATTGCCTTCAACTCGCAAACTCGCCGGGGGAGCCGGTCTGTGCGCCTCAAAAATTGCGCACCCCCCACCCCCCTCCCCCCGTTTCTATGAAAACAAAAGGGTTACGCGACGTTCTGAAAAATACCCCTTGAAAACAAACGACTTAAAATCAGGGCAAAGTCGGAAATCCGCCGTTTTCAGCATAAAAGCGGCAGTTTTGGGCCCAGCCGAAGCCGTTCTATCAGTCAACGTCCTGCCGCCGTCCATGCGATTGTTCTGAGGCAACCGTGCAGGTCCACTCTCCGGGGCGCTCTACACCGGCATCAGCGCAATTCGTCCCCCGCCCGTGCAAAGAATCACCAGGTTCATCACCACAAACAACAGGTCGTAGTGCCAGCCCATCGACTTCTCGCCCCAGAAGCCGGTTTTCCATTGCACTACCTTCTTGTAAATCGCCCCCAGCATCACCAGAATCAGCCCTAGCGCGGCCCACTGCGTCAGTACGCCCACCACCAGCGCCATAGCGCCGGCCAGCTCCGCAGCGCCAAGAAACACGGTGAACTCCACACTCATGCCGATGCTTTCCGCCCGTTGGCGCGGCGATTTCAGGTGGCTGAAGCCGCTGGTCCCAAACACCAGCGCCACCATCAACCGCAACAGAAGCAGGCTCCAGTCCGCACACAGCAGTGCGCCCGGTATCGAAAACATGCTAGACCTCCCTGTATCGCCAACCACTTAAAGCGGTTGGATGCGGTCATGCAGAGCAGGTTCCCCGATAACCGCCAAATTCCCGGCTGGCCGATGAGGACGCAGCCGATGGGTTCAGAGCTCAGCGCAGTCTTTCACTCACCTTGCTTTTTGAACAGCAACGCGGCAACCACCTCAGGTTTGGCTCGGATCTTTCCAAACACCGAAACCGACTTGATTGCCGCGCGTGCCAGTTCCGGCGTCACATCGTCGTCGATTTTCAGCACGCCCACCACCCGAATGTCCACCGGGTTCCCGGCCGCCACACGCTTTTCCAGATCTTCGCGGCTGTAGATTGCCACGCCGAGCGTCATGAAGCGGTGTTCCACCGCCTGCCGCACTGTGGTTGCGTGGCTCTGCAGCAGGTTCCGGACAGCCGCAACCAGGAAATCGGTACGGCTGGAGTAGAAACCCTGTTCAGTCAGCAGATCCACCTGTCCGAGGTCCACAACGCTCATGTTGAAGGAGATTTTCTCAGTGTCCGCCATACATTCACCATCCTTAGGTATTCCAGAGGGAATACAAAAGGATGATATGAAGAAACTGGGCACAAGTCAAGAACGAATATGAACCGGAACGGACAGGTGTTGTTTGGAGGCGCAAGCAAGCACTGAGCAGCGGCATAGATGGGCGGCAGAGAGTGAATCTACGCAGGGCTTGAGTACGCGATCTTTCCCTCGCTGATGGTCCAGCGGACTCTGCCCTGCATCGTCCAGCCGTCGAAGGGCGTATTGCGCGCCTTCGATTTTGTCTCTCGTGCGTTGTAGGTCCACTCGGCCTTGGGATCGAAGACAACCACATCGGCAAAGCTGCCCACGGCCAATGTGCCGCGGCCCTTCAGCGCCAGCAGCGCCGCCGGTTGCGCGCTCAGCAGGCTCAGCACACGCCCGATCGGCATCTTCCACTCACGGTGCAGCCAGCGCAACGAGAGGCCGAGCGCCGTCTCGAGCCCCGTAATGCCGTTCGGCGCATTCTCAAATTCCACTTCCTTTTCATGCAAGGCGTGGGGTGCGTGGTCGGTAGCAATCGCATCCACCACTCCATCGAGAATCGCCTCAATCATGGCGTTCCGGTCCACTGGGGACCGCAGCGGCGGATTCATCTTGGCGTTGGTGTTGTAGTAGCCAACGTGCTCCTCAGTCAGCAGGAAGTGATGGGGTGCAACCTCGCAGGTCACGCGCAATCCGCTGCGCCGGGCCTGCCGCACAGCGGCCAGCGCCGCGGCCGTCGATGTGTGCGCCACGTGAAGGTGAACGCGAGCATCGCGCAACTCCGTCACCAGGCGAATATCGCGCTCCACCAGGCCGGACTCGGCCTCCGTCGGCATGCCGCGCAATCCCAGCTTGAACGCCATCGGTCCCGCATTCATGCTCGAGCCTTGCGTCAGCCGTGTGTCTTCAGCGTGCTGGATCACCGTAAGCCCCACGCGTGCCGCGGCAGCCAGCGTCTCGCGCATGATGCCGTCTTTGAGAATCGGGTGCCCGTCGTCGGTTACGGCCACAACGCCCGCGGATTTGAGCGCCGCATAGTCGTTTAGCGTCTCGCCCTTCGACCCGCGCGTGGCCGCGCCGATGGGGAAAACGCGAATGGCCGCCCCGCGTTCCGGCGCCTGCATCCAGCGCGAGATTTCCGCCGAGTCATTTACCGGATTGGTGTTCGGCATGGCCGCTACCGAAGTAAATCCACCCGCCGCTGCTGCCGCTGTCCCGGTGGCGATGGTTTCCTTGTAGCCCTGCCCTGGCTCGCGCAGGTGTACGTGAATATCGACCAGCCCCGGCGCAACAGTCAGCCCCGTCGCGTCAAGAACCTCAGCGCCATTGGCCAGCTTCAGCTTGCCCGGACCGGCGATTTCGGCCACGCGGCCATCCTTGAGCAGAATGTCCTTGAGGCCATCCGCGCCCGCTGCTGGATCGATGAGGTGCCCGCCACGAATTACAAGAGCCGTCATGCGCGGCCTCCTGAATCTGCCGGGTCTTCGACAGTTGGACTACGCATTACCTTTTTTCTTTGGCCTTTAACGAAGTGATAGGCCAGCATAGTTGTATCCCAAAATGCGAGGAAAAAAAGGAAATATGCGTATCGGGGAAACACAAACCCGTTCATCGCCCAGACGAGCACTCCGAGGATGGCATACGCGATAAGCGCCAAGTAACGCCTCTTGACAGGGCTTACACTATTTGCCTCGGCCCTATAAGCACTGAGATTTGCTTCTTGCTGGTCAATATCCACTGGGCGAAGCAGCCTTCGCAGTAACATCATGGCGAAGAATAAGCCTCCGCAAGCAACAGCAATGCTCAGGACGCGATTACCGTCGTGCCAAAGGACCATCGCAAACGCACCGGCACCAATTACCATGCATACTTCAAAATTGGTGACCCCATGACGCACTAACCAACCGATCCAATAGAGTGTGGCCGCGAGCAGAATGACGAAGGAGGATATTACTAGAAATGACACAAGATTCCGATGCACGCAAAATTCATATATGAGATCTGTTTGAATGATTGCAAGACCCACGAGTAACATTGTGCGGCCATTGACTCTTTCCAATAACTTCATCTCTCTCGTGCCTCCGATCCTGGATGCGTCTTCGCCGTCAACGCCCGCTCCACCACCGCCATGCGGATTGCCACGCCATTCTTGACCTGCTCCAGAATCACCGACTGCGGTCCGTCTGCCACGCCGGCCGTGATCTCCAGCCCGCGAATGATCGGCCCCGGATGCATGACAATTGCCGAAGGCGCGTGCGCGGCTAGCCGCTGTCCGGTAAGCTGATACATCGCCTTGTACTGCTCCAGGTCCAGTTGCAATCCAGCGAGCCGTTCGGCCTGAATACGCAGCATCATCACCACCTGCGACTGCTGGATCGCAGCATTGAAATCTCTTTCGATCGCGATATTTGGACCGGCTTGCCCCGCTAGGTCGGGCAACAGCTCTTTAGGCCCGCAGAGCAAAACGCGCGCGCCCAATCGTGGCAGCAGCAGCATATTTGAGCGCGCAACACGGCTATGGAGAATGTCGCCTGCAATGGTCACCGTCACTCCGGCAAGAGTTTCGGCAGTCACCGTCTCAACGCCAGGCCGCAGGTGCGTCAGAATCGTTCGCAGATCCAGCAGCGCCTGTGTGGGATGCTCGTGCATACCATCCCCGGCGTTCAGCACAGGAAGCCGCGTCGCCTCTTCCAGCAACCAGGGAGCGCCCGAGGAGTTATGCCGCAGGATGATGGCCTCCGCGCCCAGCGCCCGCAGTGTCAGGCCGGTGTCCTTGAGCGTTTCGCCCTTCTCGATGCTCGAAGAAAGGCTGGAAACCAGTGTGGTATCCACGCCAAGCCCCTTCGCGGCCAGCTCAAAGCTTGTGCGCGTGCGCGTAGACGACTCGTAGAACAGCAGCGCCACACGGCGCTTGGCCAGGATGCGGTCCCGCACCAGCGGGTCTTGATTTTCGAGCACAGTAGCCCGAGCGAGAATATGACCGGTCCCGTCCAGGGTCAGGTCTCCCGCCGAAAGCAGCGATCCAGGATTGTAGGGGAACGGCAAGGCGGGCACGGGCGGCGGGTGAATCTGGCGGCGAACAGGTGTTGCTGTGGGATTCATGACTTTCAGTTTCTAGCTTTTAGTTCCTAGCCGCTAGCTAAAAGCTGGGAGCTAGAAACTAGAAGCCGCCTTTCCTAATCCACGCGTTCGACCAGCAGCACCTGCTCGTCGTTGTCGACTTCGCGGAACTTCACTTCAATGATTTCGCGCCCGCTGGTAGGCACATGTTTGCCCACATAGGTAGCTTCAATTGGCAGCTCGCGATGGCCGCGGTCGATGAGCACCGCCAGTTGTACACGTCGCGGGCGGCCGTGGTCAAAGAGCGCGTCCAATGCAGCCCTTATCGTGCGTCCGGTGTAGAGCACATCGTCGCACAGCACCACGTCGCGGCCTTCAATTTCAATGCCGATTGAGCCGGGAGTGACAACAGGGCGCAAATCCGCGGTCGAGAGATCGTCGCGGTAGAACTGAATGTCGAGCACCCCGGTCTCGACCGGGCGTTTTTCGATTCCGGAAATCAACTTACCCAGCCGTTCGGCCAGCGGAATGCCGCGGCGCTTGATACCCACCAGCACCAGATCGCCACTGCCATTGCTTTTCTCCACAATCTCGTGTGCCAGGCGCACCAAAGTGCGCTCAATCTCCGAGGCGGACATCAGCCTGCCTTTTACACGCAGATTGGGGGTGACTTGCTTTTCGCTCATGGTTGCTCTCTCGCCGATTGCCTCTCGAGGGATGATACGAGGGGTTGCCGCTTCGGGGCAAGTTGTAGAGAAGTGAAACTGAATCTACGCGAAAACCTTGAACGAGTTGCAGATGCCCCGATGGAAGCACTGCGCCTGCCAGCCCTAAACCTCGGGCTGCCGGGTACGCGCCAGCGTTCGGGCGCCCAGCGCGCCGCCAGCGATTGCAAAGAAAAGCAGAAATAGAGAATTGCTGGCGTAGCTGAAGGCCTCCAGCCCGGCATGACCCTCCGGAGACAGCAGGAACGTCTCGATATGCGCTCGAGCCGCTTCCATCTCAGCGGCTTCCGCTTGTCCGAGACCCGCCGACCACTGCTGGCTCATTTGCTGGCTCGATTCGACGCGGGATTTCCATTCGGCATCGATCTGGCTGGACTGGTGCAGCACAAACCGCTTCACATACAGCGCGCCGCCGCTCGCTCCGAAAGCCAGCCAGCCTCCCAGGAGACCGGTCACCAATCCGATGCGCGCGCCTGCTCCGATCGTAATCCATGCCGGCCGCTGGCCGCGCACATACACAACCACCGTCCAGGCCGCGGCCGCAGCCATCCAAAACAGCCCCATGAAAGCCATGGGCGACGCAGCGCTCGAGAGCAGCCCCGCGGGAACTGCCAGCATCAATGCCGCTCGAAGCGCCGGCTTCCAGTCCACGCTGCTTGCATCCCGCACAGCCTCATTCCATTTGTCGGGCTGAGCTTGTCCGGGGACGGCGTCGGCCGAGTAGACCAGTTGAGGCAGACCGCACGTTGGACAGTAGCAGTTGTCGGGTTCCACGGTCTGGTGGCAGCGTGCGCAGGTGATTTCCATTCTTCTAAGAGCCTATAGCATCCTGGCAGACCGGGAGTTCAGAATTCGGGGTTGGGGAAGGATATCCAAGCGACAACCTGAATCACTCCCTGCCTGTGCCGGCAGTCCGGATTGCGCTTGCGATGACCGCTTTCACTACTTCGGTAAGGCCTCGCTGCTTCGAGCGTTTCCCGCGGCTTTCGGCGTGAAAACGTCAAAAATCAAGGCGTACCTCCGTTCCAGGCATTCCCGGCACCGTACCGGATATTGGAGAAGCAATAGTCGAAATAAATCTGCTGTCCGAAGACGGCTTCTACCAAAACTCAGCATTCCGCAATTTCGGCAACGTAACGACACTAGGGAACCTCCGGCATAAAGGCATTAGAATTGCGATCTTGAACGACACAGATACGGCCGCCCAACATGGACTAAATCGCATATCGCGATTAGGTGCACAAATTGCTTGTGGAGTGAGCCTGTACCGGCTCTGATGTCATCATCTCATGCCATGGCGCGAATGAGTATTACAGAATTGTCAACGAGGAGGGATCGACGGTTGGAATCCGAACGTCCTGGCGGCGAGGAGCAATCCATCAGACACGTAAATCGCCTTGATTCAGCTTTGCCGCGACGATTGCTTCAGCCGCCTGTACGGCTTCTTCAAGCGTCATCTCGGTCGAATCCAGCAGGATGGCGTCGGGGGCGGGTTTGAGGGGAGAATCGGCGCGATTGCGATCCCGTTCGTCCCTGGCGCGAAGGTCGCGGATCACTTCTTCCGGCTGAACTACGGGTCCGGGCCCTGACTGGGCCACTTGTTCAAATCGCCTCATGCCACGCACTTCCGGAGCCGCATCCAGGAATATTTTTACCTCGGCGCCGGGAAAGACCACGGTGCCAATGTCGCGTCCTTCCATCACCACTCCACCCTGAGCGCCCACCTGCTGTTGAAGGCGAACCATCCAGGCCCGAACAGCGGGGAACACGCTTACCCGCGAAGCTGCGTCGGTAACCGTTTGATTGCGGATCAGCCCGCTCACATCCTCGCCATCAAGCAGGACGCGATTCTCCAGTTCACCAGGTTCCAGGTGAATGACGGTTTCGGCGGCCAGTTTCTCCAGGCCCGACGCCTCATCTAACGGAACACGGGCAAGGAGGGCCTTCAAGGCGAATGCGCGGTACATGGCGCCGGTTTCAAGATTCAGCAGGCCGAAATGCCTGGCCAGATGGCGGGCAATGGTACTTTTGCCCGCTCCGGCCGGACCGTCAATGGCTACTATGATCTTCAGCACCGCATCAGACGAGCGCAACGGGCTTTCTTCCAGGCTCATCCGCGCTTCTTCGTCTCCCGCTTGGGCCGGGCGGTAAAGCCATAGCGTTTGCTGTTTCCCGCTTTTGTACCGGCCGCCATGGCAGGTTTGCGGTTATTGCGCGCCGGCCGCGCAGCGGTGCGGGCGTCCTTGCGCGGGGTGCTGCTGGTTCTGGTGGTGCTGCCGCCGCGCAAAGAACTACCGTTGCGCCCTGCCGCAGTTGGCTTGCCAGCGGATTCGGCGCCGTTACCGTTACTGTGGCCATTGCGTTGACCCCATGCGGCCTTGGCGGACTTTCCGGTCCCTGCGCCAGATGCACCGTTGTTCCGGTGGGTGGAGTTCCCGTCCGATCGGCTCGCTCCATTGTTCCGGGCGCCATTCGTCGATCCCGATCCTGCCTGTGCCCCGTTGCGGCTGCCTTTGATTCCGGTCGCAGCTTTAGGCTTCCATAGCCCGCCAGCGGGTCGTGTCGCCGCCGGTCGAGCTTCGGCCGGAGTCGTCCGCCGGGCTGGTGGCCGGGCTGACGTGCGTGTGCTGGGTCTCGACCCGGTCCGGTTGCTGAATGTCTGTGCCGGTTTGCGGTCTCGCGAATGCGCCGGCGGACGGCTGAGTTGCGACCGTGCGGCAGGGGAGTTTCCGTTGGAAGAAGCCTCATGCTTGTTAATCGGCTTGGGTGAAAGCGAGGGCTTCGGCGCCACAGCCGCGCCGGCAGTCATTGAGAGATTAGCTGAGCCGGCTGAAATGGGCTCCGCCACCGGCGCTTCAATCTCCCCCGGTGCATCCTCTTCATGGTCCAGGCCGCGCAAAAAATATGCGGAGGACGCCATGGAGGAACTGGCGTAAAGCGTTGGAACGGTTGCGAACTCGGGCAGCGTGCCGGCAACGTAAAAGTGCGGCGCATGCCCAAGGGAGATGGTATGCACCTGGCGCGTGGCTACCAATCCGCGAAGCACTTCACGCACCTTGCTGCGCGCCGTGAGCGGGGCCAGGAACAGCTCAACCTCTTCCATGCTGGCCGCGATAACCGCTTGCAGATAAATAGAGGCAAGCACTGAGATTGCGGTCACCTGCGACGTGGATGCACCCTCGGCGATGGCCTTTTGATAGCGGGTACGCAGAAGCTGCCACTGGGCCGGCTGCCCGGCGGCAGCGATCACCGGAATGATGCGGAGCTGTTGCCAGAGTTCCGTGATGGCGCGCAGAACGGCGACTTCGGTCACTTCCCGGCCCAACGCATGTTTCAGGCTGGCAATGGTGCTATCACCCGCTTCCAGCAGTTTGTAAGCCTGGATTGCCAGTTGCGAAACCTGTCGCGATCCGGTCAGTTGCGGGCTCCGGCGCCAGTCACGGTCGCCCCTGAGGGCATACACGTAAGGCAGAACCCAGCTGGCCACCACAAAGTCCGGCTGTTCGCCCGGCTGTCCCAGCAGGTTAAGCCGGACTGCTACGCCGTCTGCCTCCAGGCGGACCAGCAATTCCTCGGCTAATGCGATGTGTTTTGGATCCGGCGTCGCGTCATGTTTCCCGGCGGTCGCCTCGACAAACGAAGGCGCGATAGAGGAAGAAAATTGCCGCCTTGGCAAAAAGAGACACAATCCGGTCTCCTCAATCCACGTCCGGGCATCTTCGAGTGTTACCGTCCCGTGCCCGTTCTGGCGCATCCTTTCGGACCGCGATACTTCTAATTGCTCTGCTGTCAAAGAAAAACCTCACTTCCAGGCTGGCTAACGTCGCCGGACAAACCCCGCTCCTGAGAGGGGAGGAATGCCACCTTCCTAATGTTACCTATGTTTTAGGTTCGATGGAAGGCCCGCAGAATCTCCTTCCAAGAATACAGCAAAGCTATTGGACGTCCATGAGGACAACTTGTTGGGTGGCTGGTCTTGGCCAGTTCCAACAGTAACCACCCCATTCGAACCGGGTCAAGAGCAGTATTGACCTTAATCGCGGAATGGCATGCGATGGAGGCCGCAATCCGCGATCTTAGGGCGCTAAGATCTTGATTCTGGACAGGTTCACTGGAGTCGGCGCTGGATTGCTCTATCACCTCGGCCAGCATGCGCTCCAGGGCCGCTCCTTCCAGTCCCACCGGCGCAGATTTGACTGCAAGTGTCTGCGGACCAAAGGGTTCCACCTCAAAACCGTTACGTTCCAACTCTTCGCCAATCCGCGCAAACACCACCATTTGCCACGGCTTCAATTCCACCAGCATGGGCATCAGAAGTCTCTGCCGCTGCACTTTTTCCACCTGCCGCTCCCGCAGGATCTTCTCGAAAAGCACCCTTTCGTGTGCCACATGCTGGTCAATTATCCACAGGCCATCGTCTCCGACGGCCAGAATGAACGATTCGCGCAACTGTCCCAGAGGCCGGAGCGAACCCAGGTGGTTCAGAGTGGCCGCGGCTTGCTCGGCCTCGATCTGCGCGGTAGCCATCGCCGCTTCCGCAGCCGAGCTTGAAAGGTACGCCATTCCATTGGAATGGTTTACGTCGTCGGGAAGAGGAGAACATCCGTCTGCGACCGGAATAAGCTCCGCCGGCAGGATGGCCGAAGCGTCTGCCCCCATCGACCGCCCGGGTTCCCAGGCAACCGGCCAACCAGCCGGTTGAAGCGGCTGGGAATCGAAGGGCAGCTTTCCCGGAACCGGGGTGGGAGGCCGCGGGGTCAACTGAAACGGCGCGGTGTCGCCCGCAACACCCGCAGCAGAATCCGGGTCGGAATCGGGAGGCGGCACGGTGCGCGAGTCCGGTGCACCCGGCAACGGCGAAGTCCCCGGTGGCATCAGCGACGGGCTGGCGGCGGGCGAATTGTCCAGCGCGGCCAGGAAGCCGGCAGCAGGGCGCGCTTTGATCAGCGCCGTCCGCAGGCTATCGCGGACGAAGTCGTGAACCAGCGTTTGCTGCCGGAAACGGACTTCCGTCTTGGCCGGATGAACATTGACATCCACTTCCTCGGGCGGCATCTCCAGGAAAAGCAGCACCACCGGAAAGCTGGTGCGCGGAATCACATTGCGATAGGCCTCGGTGATGGCATGCATCAGCAGCCGGTCGCGGATAATCCGCTTGTTCACAAAGATATAGATCGAGTTGCGGTTCAGCTTCTGGAGTTCCGGCTTTGAATAAAAGCCGGAGAGCCGCATCGCGCCGGGATCGCGTGCCGGCTCGTCGGGATCGCGCTTCCAAGGCGGTGGATCGGGCAGGCCTGCGCGTTCCAGAGGTGACTCGGCGGCCACAGGCAGCAATTGGGCCAGCGTGTCCTTGCCGAAGATCTGGTAAATGCGCTCGGCGGTCCGTGCCACCGGCGGCGCGGAAATGATTGTGTGCGTGGCCGACAGCAGTTCAAAATGCTTCTCCGGATGAGCGAGCGCGTAGTGGGTCACCAACGCGGTCACGTGGGCCAGCTCTGTGGACTCGGCCCGCAAGAACTTGCGCCGCGCGGGGGTATTGAAGAACAGGTCGGCGACCCCCAGGGTAGTTCCGCGCGGCAGGGCCGCATCGTCCACGTGGAGAATCTTGCCGCCCGCAATCTCCATGCGGGTTCCGACGGCGTCTTCGCTTCCCGCGGCGTCCGCGTGCTTCGTCGGACCGGTCGCCGTTTCGAGCGTGACGCGAGCGACGGAAGCGATAGACGGGAGCGCCTCTCCGCGGAACCCAAGCGTCGCAATCGAGAGCAGGTCGTCCGCAGTGCGCAGCTTTGAAGTGGCGTGGCGCTCAAAGGCCAGCAGAGCGTCATCGCGGTTCATCCCGTGGCCGTCGTCCGCAATCCGAATCAGCTTCCGCCCGCCCGCTTCCACTTCCACGCGAATCCGGTTGGCGCCGGCATCCAGAGCGTTCTCCAGCAGCTCCTTGACCACGGAGGCCGGCCGGTCCACCACCTCGCCCGCGGCGATCTGATTGGCAACCTGGTCAGGAAGGATGCGGATGCGGCCCATAGGCCCTTAGGGTAACGCAGGAAGGCGCGTGCGCGGGCCCGTTGAAAACTGGGGCCAAAATGGGGAATGCCGCCCGCAGGCGGCATTCCGGAAACGAAACCCGTATAAAGGTCCTAAATGCCCATGCCAAACTCGCTGATATGCTGCTCGCCGGAGTTCGAGTAGAAGTCGTACGGGGTGCGCTTCCTGAACTTGTAGCGGCTCCGTACTTCATAGCCCAGGTAAATGCTCAACGCGGCCACAGCCATCCCAATGGAGAACCAGCCAATGACGCGCAGGGCCTTCTTTTCTGATTTATTTGCCACTTGGATCTCCTCGGCGCTCATCGGTTCTTCCGGCTCGGTGGACATGGGCTGTACCCTCCCTGCTCGCATAATAGCGCAGTTTCTCTGCGGCTGGCATCCCAGTTGAGGCGTGAGAGTAACACTTTGGTTCAGACTGTGGAACCAATTCGGGTGAGCCATATAGACCGTTCCGAATCGGGAAGAAAGCTTCCTTTGAAGGAGTTGGATGCAAGTTGCCGCAATTCGTCACGGGTGAAGCCTTGCTCTGTGTGAGCCAGCAGGTATTCATTCGCCACATCGGAGCCGAAGAACCCCGGATCGTCCGAGTTGAGTGTCACCAGCAGCCCCGCATCGAAGTAGCGCCGCAGCGGATGCTCCCCGTACGAAGAACAAACCCCGGTGCGGACATTCGATGTGGGATTCAATTCAAGAATCGTACCCCGCATCCGCAGCTCTTCCATCAGAGCGGTGTCCTCAATCGCCGAAAGCGCATGGCCAATTCTCTCGGAGCCAATGGCCAGCGCCTCCCAAATTGCCTCAGGTCCGGTCGTCTCGCCCGCGTGGTTGGTTAACCTTAGTCCCGCCCGCGCTGCGTCCGCGTAAAAAGCATGGAACGCCTCGGATCCGCGCCGCCGCTCGTCGCCGCCCAGCCCAATGCCGATGATCGAGGGATACCGCGGCCTCATCTCAGCGGCTTTGCGGAACACAACAGCGGCCTCTTCCACCGTGAAGTGGCGCACGGCGTCGAAGATCCAGTAAAGCGACAACCCCAGTTCGCGCGCGCCGCGCTCCCGCGCCCGTTCCAAGCCGGCAAAAATGGGCTCGAACACCTCGGGATCGTGATTGCGCCACATGTAAATGACGCCCACCGAGATGTATACCTCGGCGTGGACCACACCCTGCTCCGCAAGCCGCTCGATCATGCGCCACGCGGCAAGTTCGTAGTCCTCGGGGCCGATCAGCCGTCGCGTAACGGCCTTGAAGGCTTCAATGAAGCCGGTGAAATCGGTGAACTGGTAAAGCGCCTCCGCTTCGGGCAGCGTGATGGGCTGCGCGTCATGGCGGGCGCTCAGTTCCACCAGCGTTGCGGGCGTAATGGTGCCTTCGAGATGCAGATGAAGCTCGGCTTTGGGCAGCCGGCGAATGAAGCCTTCAATGTCCAGCATCAGTTCAGTTTACCGGGCCTTCGCGAACTCCGACCGATGCCGGCTATACAGGAAGTAAATCACCAGCCCGATGACCAGCCAGATTAGAAACCGGAACCAGGTGATAATCGGCAATCCGGCCATCAGCAGGAAGCAAAAAATGACGCTGAGCGCGGGAATGACGGGGCCGCCGGGAACGCGGAATCCGCGCCTGCGATCCGGCTCGCGATAGCGCAGCACAATGACGCCGATCGATACCAGTACAAAGGCGAACAGTGTGCCGATGTTCGAGAGATCGGCCAGCGTGCCGATGTCGAACAGGCCGGAAGGGATGGCGACCACGATTCCAGCGACCCACGTGGAAAACGCCGGGGTGCGGAAGACCGGATGCACATTGCTGAAAATCTTGGGCAGCAGGCCGTCCCTGGACATGGAAAACCAGACCCGCGATTGCCCAAGCTGGTAAACCAGGATCGACGACAGCATGCCCATGATGGCGCCGGTCAGTACGATCAGCCGGATCCAGTGAAGCGGATATCCGCCCGGCAGAATGGACAGCTTTTTCAGCGCGTTCACCACCGGCGCCGCATCGCCCACCATCGATTGCCACGGCACCAGCCCGGTGAGGCAGACTGCCACCGCAACATAGAGCAAAGTGCACACCACCAGCGTGGCAATGATGCCGATGGGCAGGTCGCGCTGGGGGTTGCTGCACTCCTCAGCCGCCGTGGATACCGAATCAAACCCGATGTAGGTGAAGAAGATGATCGATCCGCCGGTCAGCACGCCGCCCCAGCCGTTGGGCATGAAGGGATGCCAGTTGCCGGGATGAAGGTAGCCGATGACCGCGACGACGAAGATGATGATGGCGACCAGTTTGATGCTCACCATCGCGTTGTTGGTGGAAGCCGACTCGCGAATGCCGCGGACAAGAATCACCGTCAGGATGAGGACGATGAGGAATGCCGGAATATTGAAGCCGAAATGCCAGCCAGGATGGTAAATCCAGTTGCCCGCCAGGTCCTGTAGTCCCTCCGGCAGATACGCGGGCGAAATCCACGTGGCTGGGGGATGCAGGCCGAACCAATCCAGCAGATCGACAACGTGGGCGGCGAAGCCCACACTCACCGTCATGTTGGAGCCGGCGTACTCCAGAATCAAATCCCACCCGATGATCCAGGCGATGAGTTCGCCCATGGTGGCGTAAGTATAGGTATAGGCGGATCCGGCGATGGGAATCATCGACGCCAGTTCGGCGTAACACAGCCCTGTCAGCGCGCAGACAATGGCCACCAGCACCAGCGAAAGCGCGATCGCCGGACCAGCGCCAGGCCGCCCAGCCAGCGCGGTATGCGTAATGACGTAATCCGCCAGCGGTGTATTGACGAAACTCGAGGTGTCGAACTGTTCGCCGGAAATCGCCGTGCCGATGACTGTGAAGATGCCCGAGCCGATGACAGCCCCGATGCCGAGCGCGGTGAGCGACCACGGCCCCAAAGTCTTTTTGAGCCTGTGCTCAGGTTCTTCCGATTCCCGGATGAGCTTGTCGATCGACTTGCGGGCAAGCAGTTGGCTGGGCAGGGCAGTTCTCCTCGGGGTGAGGGTGCGGGGGCCTGTCAATGCTGGCGGACCGGACTGGCATGCAGTACTGGCGTATTGAGGGTTCCGGTCCAGCCTGCGCCGCGCCGGAACCCCTTTCGGTTCTTCGAGCGTTTCTTACCGCTTCGACTGGCCGCGTACCAGTTTCTTAATCTTTTTCTTGTTGGCTCCGCGCGCTCCGGTCCGCTTTGCCTTGGGGGCGGCCTTTTTGCGGGCCGTGCGTTTCAGTTTCTTTCGTTCCAGCTTATCTTCAATCTTTGTGGTATCAGCCACGAGGTACCTCTTTTCGCTCAAAACTGTTCAGGGTTTCCCGCAAATCAGCCGCTCGCCGGCTTACCTACCTACTGGGAATGAAGTCTATGTTAACAGGGAATTCACTCGCGGCCAAAACGGCCTTCACATCGCCTTGCGCCGTTCCAGCGCATTCTCAAACGGCGTTCCATCGGTTTCCAAGGTACAATCAAGTATGGGCTTGAAAACTGGCCCCCTGCTCGGTTCCAGCCCCCTAATCGCTTTGGACGAGTTCCGCACCACACGCACCAATCACCGCGTTGACCGGAGTTCGTAATGCGTTCCGACAAGATTCACCGTGCCCTTGCACAGGGTATGAACCGTTTTGAAGTTTGCCAGCTAGTGGCGAAGGGCGTTAAGGCCACCCATAAGACCGGCTCCCGTTTTGAGGACTCGATCAACGACGTGCTGCAGTACCTGGGCACCCACGATACGCCCAAGTCAGGCCTTCACCCGGCCATTCCGCAGGTGAGCGTCAAGAGCCTCAAGCCGGCGGCGTGAAATGCAGTCGTCAGTTTTCAGTGATCAGTAGTCAGTTAAGGGCCTTGGGCTATGGGTGGTTGCTGTAAGTGCGGCCCAGGGTGAATGGATTTGAAGCTGAACGCAAAAAGAGGGATGGCCGTTTGCCATCCCTTTTTTGCTGGTGCGCCCGGCAGGGCGCACTCACTTGGGGGTGCAAGTCCCCTACAGACCCGGCAAGGGGAAGTGTTAGCTGAACGGCAAGGGTGTCCGTCGCGAGGCGGAATCTGGAGGAAG
>JBEKZG010000139.1:0-8256 GCA_049510095.1 Occallatibacter sp. | reverse complement strand
ATGCGCCACTCCGCCACAGATGTCTGGACGCCGTCAACAAGCGCGGGGATGGCGATCACGGTCCAGGGCATCATGGCAAGCACGATCACAATCAGGTAATACCAGGGGGGCTGTACGTGCTGGTAGCGGTCCGTGGCGAAGCGCTCAAGGTTGTGTTCTAGGAAGAACTCGCGAAAGAAGGTTGGATTCTGGTGCTGAACGGCGACAAACCAGGGCAGGACCATGGCAAAGTAGAGGGCCACGCCCGGCCACCAGAGGGATCGATAGAGGATGGACCACTCGCGGCGCAGGAAGGCAAAGGCGGCAATGATGAAGAGAGCCAGAAAAGGAGCTACGGGGCCCTTGGCGAGAGTAGCCAGCCCCGTAAAGAAGTAGATGTCGTAAAGCCAAAATTTGGAGCCGGTTTCGTACCAGGCATACCAGCCGAGCAGCGCTATGGCCAGAGGCGCGGCCATCTGCATATCGGTGGAGGCGCCTCGGGAAAAGCCGATGATGCCGGCGCAGGCGACGGTGATGAGTGCGGCGTCGATGTGGCCGCCGCGCCGGAATCGGCGCATGTGGAGGTAAATGAGGCCCACCATGATGAAGGCGAAGGTGGTGGATGGGAGGCGGGCGCTCCAGTCGTGGACGCCGAAGTCCTGAAAGAGGAACATGGCGCGCCAGTAGTAGAGGGCCGGCTTCTCAAGCCAGGGATGTCCGTAGAGATAAGGGGTGACGCAGGCGCTGAGTTTCTCTTTGAGGTTGGGGGCGGAGTCGAATCGGCTCAGCATTTCGTGGGCGATCTGGGCATAGCGAGGCTCGTCGGCGCCGACCAGGCCCATGCCGTCGCCGCCCAGATAAGGAGTAACTCCGTAGAGAAGAAAGAAGACAGCAAAAAGTAAAAAGACGGTTACCTCAGCGACGCTGGCCCAGTTGGGGAGCCGTTTGCGCGGGCTTTGAGGCAAATCCGAAGCGGAGGGTTCCAGATTGGTTTCCACTACCAGCACTTCTCCAGTTACAGCGTTTCATCGAATGCGGGTTGAACTTTTTTCGAGCAGACGATCGAAACCGCTTTGGGTCTGGTTATTTTAAGAACCTGCTGGCCGGCCAGGTCCGTGCTTCATGAGAACGCTGAAATCGAATATACGTTTCGTCAGGGTCAAGGCTAACAGATTCGGGCGGAATCTCAACCATTTCGCGGTCTCAAGAATTCCGCGGTTGAACGTCGGCGCGGGAGAGTTCGTAGCGCAGTTCAGCAAGAATCCGGTCGAGGGCGGACGGCAGAGGACCATCCAGGGTGCATCCGGCGGCGCTTTCGTGGCCTCCTCCGCCCAGGCGCTGGGCCACCGCGGCCACGTTGAGCGCGCCTTTACCGCGCAAGCTGAGCCGGATACCGGGCTCGGGCAGTTCGCGCAGAAAAACAGCCGCTTCGACCCCTGCGATGGAGAGGGCATAGTTCACAATGCCCTCGCAATCTTCGTCAGCCGCGCCGGCGCGGGTCACGTCGTCCTGAGTGATCCACAACCAGGCGAGAGGGCCATCCCGCTTGAGGTTGCTGAGGGCATTGCCCAGCAGCAGCATTTTGGCGGCTGTGGTGGAAAAGTAAACACTTTGCGCGATGTGGACGGGATCCGCGCCAGCCAGCACGAGTTCGTGAGCAAAGGCAAAGGTCGAGGCGGTGGTTGAACCGTAGCAGAAGCCCCCGGTATCAGTGAGCACGGTGGTGTAAAGGCAGGTGGCCATCTCCGGCGTGAGGGTGGCTCCGGCGGCCTTGACCAGCCTGTAGACCAGTTCGCCGACGCTGACCGCTTTGCGGTCGATCCAGTTGATCTGGGCGAACTCGCTTCCGGTTAGATGGTGATCGATGTTGACCAGGAAGAAGGGCTCGAGTCCGCGGAGCTTGGCGCGTTCCAGGCTGTCGCACTCGAGCAGGATGGCCGCGTCGTAGGGACCGTGAACGCGCAGGACGGAGCGAATCTCGCCGGCGCCCGGCAGGTTGCGATAGATGGCGGGAACTCCGTCGGCTGTGATGAGATCGGCGCGCTTGCCCATCTGTTCGATTAGCATGCCCATGGCCAGCATGCTGCCCACCGCATCGCCATCGGGACGGGAATGCGAGCAGACAAGAAAGCGCTCGCCGGCGCGCAGCACCTGGAGGATGGTGTCGATAGGGGGCTGGGAAGCGTTTACAAGCGGAGGATCGGCAGTGTTAGGAGCGTGTGCAAGGTTCGGCGGTGGTTGCGGGTCCGGCTGCGGATTTTGAAAATCTGCGTCCATGCGCGGTTACTCCGCTGGAGGCTGGTGGTTGGGAGACGGCTGGTTTGGAGTTTTCTGGTCGGGAGCCTGCTTGTCGGAGGCAGCTTTTTGGCGCTTGCGCGAGCGGTCCATCAACTCGTCAATGCGAGCCTGGAAACGTCCGGAGCGGTCGGCGAGAAAGGTGAGCTCAGGCACATGGCGCACACCCATGCGCTCCTTCAGCTCGAAGCGGATGTAGCCCTTGGCAGCCTCGAGGCCGGCGACGGTATCGACCTCGGCTTTGGCAATGTCTTTGACGGCGTTGTCGACGGCCACGTAGACGCGGGCAGACTTGCCGCCGGGATTCAGCGCCACTTCCGTGACGTAGCAGAAATGGATGCGCGGGTCGACGAGCTCGCCCTCGATCATGGCGCCGATCTCAATGCGCAGGGTTTCGGCGACGCGGTCCTGGTGATGTTTTCGCGCTCTGTGCTCGGGCATGGTGCCTGACTCCTGGTTCGGGTAAACCATTCAGGATAACAGAGAGGCGAAGTGCAAGGCGGGCAGATTGGTGGGCCGACAGGGCAATCGGATGAACGCCCGAAGACAGGGCGTTGACGGTTAGAACGGCTTCGGCTGGGCTCAAGAACTGCTGCTTTTTCGCGAAAAACGGGGGATTTCCGTCATTGCCCTGGTTGTAAGTTGTTTGTTTTCATGGGGTGTTTTTCGGAGGATCACATAACTCCTTTGTTTTCATAGAAACGGGGGGAGGGGGGTGGGGGTCTGTCAGCTGGTACGGACCGGGGACATGGCTGACATATTGAACCGGGGACATACCTGACACTGCACAAATGCAGGGACGTTTGTTTATGACGACGGAGGGCATGAATCCATTGTGCGCGTTTCCGCGAATTGAACTGCAAACCCAGGCGGGATCCGCGAATTGGCTATGCTTGCAGCAGGGCCTGTTTTCGCTTCGTGGGAACAGTTTTGTCAGCAAGGTTCTTAATCCGATTGCCCTGAGCGTACTTGTGCGACTCCCGGATTGGCGGCCAATTGCCCCCGCTTCCCAAGACCAAGCCGAGGCTGGCTGGGAACGCGCATTGGGCTCCTGGCAACAAGTAGTCCTTCCGTTCTTTCTGAAAAATCTCTTCAGCGACCGCAGCGACTGACCTCAATTCTCGTTGGTCCTTGGGATTATCCTGGCGCGGGCGGCAGCAAGAGCGTGCATCTCCCTGCCCAACTTGCTGCGATTGATCGCAAACTGGATGAGCAAATTAATAATGTTGCCAGTGACCCAGTAGAGCGAAAGTCCCGAAGCGTAACGCCAAAGAGAGAAACCCATGACCGCAGGCATCAGAATGGCGAACATCCACCGCTGAGAGGGATTCATTCCCGGCGCGGGCGTTATGCACTGCGTCAAAACCATGCTCCCGATGATGAAGAGAGGCAAAATGTGCGACGGATCCGGCGAGGAGAGGTCTGCAAGCCGGAGCCAATGCGCCTGGTGTAACTCGACCGCGTTCCGTAACACACTCATATAAGCAAAGAACAGGGGCATTTGTAAAAGAAGCGGCAGGCAACCGCCAAACATATTTGCCCCTTCGGCCTTGTAGAGAGCCATCATCTCCGCGTTCATTTCTGCGTACCTGGGGTCGTTGATCTTGAGGTGTGCGTAGCGCTTCTTGAGAGCATCGACCTTGGGTTGAACGCGCATCATCTTCAAGGAGGATTTCATCGACATCATTCGCGGCCAGATGAACAGTAGATTGAACATCACGGTCAGAACGACGATAGACCAGCCCCAATTGCCGATACCGTGATCGTGAAGAAAGCGCAGTGCCAGGTAGAGCGGCCTGGCTATGAATGTTAGCCAGCCAAAATTGCCAGGGGATGCAATTGACTGGCCACCAGCCACTGGCGGGGGCGCTTTGTCGGTCTCCTCGTGAACTGTTTGCGGCTGCACTTGGCTGGCTGGAATCCGTACAGGCGGTTCGGGCCGCCGAACGTACTGGAAGCCGAACACAAGCAAGAAAACCAGCGCGACAAGGGTCAAAAGGCGAGCATCGCCATTACTGCCGGGATTTCGAGATTCGAGATCAGGATTATGGATTTCACGCAAAGGACACCTCCTCCTTCCGGGATAATTCCCCGGAGAGCCGTGGGAAGCGAAACGCATGCATGGCCACCGAAGGTCGCCATACGCTTGTAACCCACTGGAATCAGGAAAAGAGAGGAGGGGGACGCTGGAAGGAGGGAGCGAGACTTGGCCCTGGAGCTACCACATACAGAGGTTCGCCAACCCAACGATTTCTCCGGTCCAAGGCTGGAGCAACCCACGATGGCGGAAGGGCCTTCAGGCAGGCGGTGATGACGCGGTGGATCGCTGGGGAGCGCGCAACCACGAACATGAGCAGGAAAGTCAGCAGGAGGAAGGAGATCATCCCGCTCATGCCTGCGAATAACAGCGACTGATAATACGGAAGGCATAGTACAACGAAGCAGAGCAATTGCTCCGATGCCGCTTGCATGTAGCCCTGAGGCTTCGTCGAGTGCCTTCCCATGCAAGCTATTTTAGCCTCCCGCTGTTGCGGACTGCTCTCTATTTTCCGGCCTTTGAGCTGGTTTCCTGTTTCCGCGACTGCATGCTATCAGCCATCATGCGATCCCAGGTTGGCTGCAGCTTAAGCGGATCGTGGATAGGCGTGAGAAACATGAGCCGGCCGTCTCCGGGTAAGGGAATGCCTCCGAATTTGCGAAAGTTCTCAGGTAACGGCGGACCGCCGGGAGTTCCCGCCGGAGGAATCTGCGCGGGAAGCTGAAAAGCATACATGCTGCCGCCTGCCAGGGCTTCATGCGGAAGGCTCAGAAGCCAGAGACAGTTGTGACTGTCGTCAATCATGTTGGCCGAGACAATAGCCCACTGTCCGCCGTCTTCCGGCTTGGCTTCCTGACAATTCCAGAATCGCGCTTGAGGGACATACACCGAGGGGTCCGAAAACCCATACTCATCGATCCAGACATGGGTCAAGCCGCGCTGCCGGACGAAATCCTCGACTTCAAGAAAGCCCTGGTTCCAGTCGAGATTGGAATCGCTGACCAACTCGTAGGCGGGATAGCCGCGGCTCAATGAGTTCATGAATGGAAGGTAACAGGGAAAGGCGCGGATTGCGGTCACAACCGACGCCAGCGCCAATGCGGCGGTGAGCCAGGCGCCGGCGCGGGCGGCAGGAAAACCGGAGTTCCGCAGCAACTGAAGCGTGCGCGGCAACGGAGCCAGCATGAGGATGAGCAGAGCCAGGGGAACGGAGAAGTGGCGGATGCTGAACTGGAATCGGCTGAGGAGACATGCGCCGGTGTAGATGACACAGAAAACCCATACTGCCCGCCAATGTAACCCTTCAGGAATGACGGCGAGGCGGAGGGGACGGAACCTGGCAACCAGAGCAACGACCAGAGCGAGAACGAGCAGAAGGAGAAAGGCTAACGGGGACTTGAGCAAGAACACGACCGGAAAGAAGAACCACACACCATGCGGGTACCAGTGCCCGAGAATGAAAGTCGACGGCTTGCCGGTAAAGACGAACATGGCGAGACCACGCAGGTAGACCCAGGGAGGCATCAGCAATCTGCGCAGGAGCAGGACCGCAGAGTTGTTCCCAAGCGCACTCAGGGAGTCGGTTGGCTCGTTCCACGAGAGGATGAGGTAAACGACATAGACGAGCAGTGCAGCCAACACGACGCCCTTGAAGAGACTCCACAATCGCAGACGACGCCATGCGCGAAGCTCGGCCTTGTCGATTGGCTGTTGTGACGCCGGACGCCAGCGGAGGCTGAGAATGAACGCGGCAAAACAGAAGAACAGAAGTCCCGCGGAGAACTTGGACAGCAGTGCCGCGCCAAAGGCGAGGCCGAATCGCAGGACTGTTCCACGCGATGGAGACTTCCACATGTCGGCAAAGGCCCACAAGGTGAGCAGGAAGGTTAATGTGATTGCGATGTCGGTGAGGACCAAGGGGCCGAACGCGAGCATGACGGGCATGGTGGAGTAAGCGCAAAGACAGAGCAATCCGCCCCACTGATCGCCCATGCGGGAGCCGAGAAGAAAGATGACGATGCCCAAAACCAGGGTCAACAAAAGCATGGGCAGCCGAGCCCAGAAAACCGTCGCGACAGGGTCGTTCCACCGCGTGATGAGCCAGTGGCCGAAGACCCATTCGCCGAGCATCTGCTTGAACAGGCCGCTGCCGCTGAACGTCCACGATACCTGGGAGTAGTCGGCGCGCTCACCGCGCAGCACAAGCGGCACGGCGGCCAGCACCTTGGCGAGGGGAGGATGCTCCTCGTTCATGCGCATGTCGAGCTTCTCGAGATAGCTGACACCGGCGCCGATGTGCGCCACTTCGTCGATGGTGACGGATTCGCGCCGCGCAGCTCCGCCCGCAAGCAGAGCCATAAGGGCCAGGAGCAGAACCACTCCGGCCCAGACAATTCTTGATGATCGTGCTTTCATTGGTGTCGTCCAGATGATGGGTTGATTGGAAAGGCCAGAACTCGAAACGAACTTCGCGGATCGACAAGTAGTACGAGAGTCGCGGTTCGCGGGTTCCGGGCGAGCGGCGCACAGACCGGAAACTGCGCCGCTGGCAGAGGGCTAGTTGGGATTTCAGCAGGGCCTGTTGTGGATATGATAGGCCTATTCAAAGAAAATCGAAGGCCGCGCGGCTGCGATTTTGGGCAATTATTTACTTCGTTTCCGCTGCGTCCCGCCGTACCAAACGGTCATAGACCCATAGCAAAACGGCCGTGGCCACACCCACCCCGGATACCGCCCACCAGATGAGTGCCGGCTGATGCTGAACTTCTCCGAAGTTATGAATCAGGAACCCGCCAAACCATCCGCCCACGAGCGAGCCGATGCCGATGGGCAGAAAGGCAAAGCCCATATAGGTTCCCTGCTGGCCGGAGGGCGCGAGGCGCGAGATGTACTCGTAATAGCGAGGCTGCTGCGTGATTTCGCCAATGGCCACTACGATGAGCGTTGTGACGGCCATGATGACGCTGGGATGCAAAACGAGCAGGAGCCATGCCAGGCCCGAGATGAGAGTGCCCAGCGTGATGCCGCGGAACGACGGCATTTTCTGCGTGAGAATACTGACCATCATTTGCAATGCGATAACGGTGAGTGAATCGGCCATGAGCAGCATTTCAGTATTGGTGTTGGCATTGACGTAGTCATGGATATAGATGGGGAGAATGATGAATTGCTGCCAGAAGGCGATGTAATAGCCCGAGAAAATGATGAGGAACAGCATGAAGCGCCAGTTGGACACGACGATGAGGAAGTTTCTGGCAACCTGGCCAAGGGTTTCAGTCTGGGTCTCGCCGGAACGGCGGGGTTCTTTGAACAGGAGCAACACGGCGAAGAACATGACAAAGACGCTCAAGGCCGCCATGGCGAAGACCTTCTCGACGCTGAGATGCTGGTGCACCCACCCGGCGAGGAAAGGCCCCAAGGCTCCGCCGATGTTGACGACGGTGTAATAGATGGAGTAGCCGATGGAGCGCACGTTTTCTTTGGAAGCGCGGGCCGTGGTGCCGACGACGGAGGGCTTGACGAGCGCGATACCAAGGGCCGGCAGCATGAGGATGAGCGTGACCAGCACGACCAGTGGCATGGCAGCGCGAACCGGAGCGAGCCACGGCGAACCGATGGAGCCGAGGAGGAAATAGGAGACGGCGAGAATCAGATAGGCCAACGAAAGCGCGCGGCGAAAGCCCATGCGGTCAGCGAGAGCTCCGCCGAAGGCCGCGAGAAACCACACGAGGCCGCCAAACAATCCCGCGAGACTGCTGGCGCGCTCGACGCCGAAGTTCAGGCTCTCATGCAGATAGCGGGGCAGCGAGGCAAACGCGGCGTAGTAGGAGAGGCGCTCGAAGAGCTCGCTGATGTTGGCAACCCAGAACGGCCGCTCAAACCCGGTGCGAATTTCGTGGAAACGTTCGGAGAAGGTCAAAGAGTGGCTCCTGAGCTATTGTTGC
>JBEKZG010000138.1:0-8278 GCA_049510095.1 Occallatibacter sp. | reverse complement strand
AAGCCAACGAACGGGGCCGTTGCGCCGATTGTTGCAAGAACGCTCAAGCCCCTCTTCAGCTTAGCGTGAACAATGGCTTCGGCCCGCTCAAGCGCCCGGCCAGAACTCTCGATCGTCTCATCGGTCGGTTGACCCGCGGACGCCCGGAACTCCTGCAGACCGGCTGTCACCACCTCGGCTAGATGCGACTTCTTGTTGCGATCGGCAATCTTGATCGCTTCTTCCAGCTTGCTGTCCTTCAGGGCGCCAGCAACCTTGGGCGCAAATTCACGAGACTGTTTCCGGGCTGCGGTGAAATACAAGTAGCGGTCGATCATCACGGCCAAAGACCAGATCGACTCGATGAAAAGAAGAATGGCCACGCAGCGCGCCAGCCATCCCATGTGTTCCCACAGCCCCATCGGGCTGAAACTGACCGTCTGCTCCCCTTCCTGGAAAAGGGCTAAGCTGCTGACCGCGTGCGAAGCGAAATGTGTGAGCTGAGCGAGAATCACTGAATCGTTCCTCCTAAGGAGTTTCTTGTGAATTGCGATTACGGTACGGTTGCTAAGGAATGCGGCTGGTTCAATTTGCGCATTCAAGTAAAAAGCGAAGCTCCTTCCTTAACATCGGGAAGGAGCCAGGAAGTCTGTCATCCACCTAGGCTGAACACGACATTGACTGTGGTCTCCACCTCGACCGGTTCGTTGTTGAGCAGATACGGACGGTAGCGCCACGATTTCACGGCCTCCAGTGCCGATTGCTGCAACATCGCTGGTCCGCTGATAACACGCAGATTCTCGATCGTCCCCGTCTTGGATATCGTGGCCTGTAGAATCACTGTCCCGGAAACACGGGCCGCCTTCGCGATCGGAGGATAAATCGGAATCGTTTTCTGAAGCAACATACCGGCAGCCACGCCGCCTGATATGTTCACCTTCTTCGGCGGAGCTGCCTTCACTTGGGGTGCGGCTGTCGACATTCCCGAGAACGCGCCGGGCACACCACCTGACCCACCTAAACCTTCCATACCTGCCACGCCGAAGCTCTGAGACGGTGGCGCTTCTTTCTCGGCGACCTGCTTAATGTCCTTGGGAATCCTGGTAGGTGCAACGAGCTGATTATTCATCATTTCCGACTGCACATGGACTACATGCACTACCTCCGGCGGTGGAGGCGGGGGCGGTGGAGGCGGTGGAGGCGGCGCCACCAACAGCGTCTGCATCGCGGCTTTGGGCAGCGCTTCCGGATAGATCAGCGGTATCAGAATAAGCAGCACCAGAATGGAGCCGTTGGTAATGAACGTCACCATCATCCAGTACTTGCTTTTGCTCTTGATCCTGCCTGCGGACTCAAATGTGGAATCTTCAAACATGGCCAGCCTCGAATCGGGTATTGTTTACCTCTTGTTTAGACACCGGAGAAACTGCGAATGTTCCCTGGCATCAAACGGTACCACAGTAACGCGCTCCACTTCTATCAGAACAACCCGGCACCTGCAAAACTTGCTGCAAAACCAGTGCAACCCTACTCAAAAAAACTTCCCATGTCACCTTGATCGCTTCGATGCGGGCAGCGGCGCCGCGTTGCCTTTCTTCCCGCGCCATTCCTGCCACGCCACCAGCATCGGCGCCGCCACAGCGATCGAAGAATAGGTGCCGATAAGAATTCCAACCACCAGCGCAAAGCTGAATCCCTTCAGCACCGGGCCGCCGAAAATATAAAGCGAAAGCACCGTCAAAAAAGTCAGGCCCGAGGTCAGCACCGTCCGGCTCAGCGTCTGGTTGATGCTCCGGTTCACCACGTCCGGCAGCGACTCCCGCCGGCTCAACCGCAGGTTCTCGCGAATACGGTCGAACACCACGATCGTGTCGTTCATCGAATAGCCGATCAGCGTCAGAATCGCCGCAATCACCGTCAGGCCGATCTCCTGCCCCGTCAGCGCAAACGCCCCCACCGTAATCAGCGTGTCATGGAAGCAGGCCACCACCGCAGCCACGCCGTAGATCAGTTGAAAACGGAACCACAGGTAGACTAGCATCCCCAACATCGACCAGAGCGTCGCCAGCGCCGCCTGTTTCTCCAGTTGCTTACCCACCGTGGGCCCCACAACCGACACGTTCTGCACTTTGAACGGATTATTGTAATGCGCTTTCAGCGCGTCCTGGATTTGCTCTTGCGCCACATCGAGAGAGGTCTCATCATGCTGCTCCGGCAAGCTGATCAGCACGTCATTGCGTGACTCCGGAGTTAAATCCTGGATGGGCTGGATGCGCGCATCCTTGAATCCCGACGCCTCCGTGGCTTTGCGAATCTGCTCCACGTTAGGCGTCTGCTCAAACCTCACCCGCACCTCTGTGCCGCCGCGGAAATCCACGCTCAACGGAACCGGGCTCCGCATCCCACCTACCGGGTGCGTCCAGTTCCAACCCATCTTGACCACACCGGTCACGCTGAAGATCAAAGAAAAGCCAAGGAAGTACCACTTCAGCCTTAGCCAATCAACATTCACGCCGCGAAACAATTCCACTAGTTCTCTTCCCTTCTTTGCAGGCTGGAGCGATCTCCCTCTGAGTCTTTGCTCCCTGTCCCCTGATCCCTGCCTTTAGATCGAGACCGCTTCCCCGGTCTTCAGCTTGTTCAAATGCCAATCGAATATCGTCCTCGAAACAAACACCGCCGTAAACAGATTGGCTGCCAGACCGATAGTCAGCGTGGTCGCGAATCCCTTCACCGGGCCGCTGCCGAATACAAACAGAATGGCCGCCGACACGATGGTCGTTACGTGCGTATCGATGATCGTCACCCATGCATGGGCAAAGCCCTGATCAACCGCCGCCGAAGGAGCCTTCCCCGCTCTCACCTCTTCGCGGATTCTCTCGAAGATCAGCACGTTCGAGTCCACGCCCATGCCAATCGTCAGAATCACGCCGGCAATGCCCGGCAATGTCAATGTGGCCGAGAAGGCCCCCATGAAGCCAAGCAGAATAATCAGGTTCAGAACCAGCGCCAGGTCGGCGTTGATCCCCGATCCGCGGTAATACACAAGCATGAATGCCATCACCACCAGAACGCCCACGATCGCCGCTGTCACACCCGAGCGGATCGAGTCCGCTCCCAGCGATGCGCCCACCGTGCGGTCTTCAAGATAGTTCAGTGAAGCCGGCAGAGCGCCCGTCCGCAGCATCTTCGACAGGACGGTCACTTCATCCGGGGTAAAGCTCCCGGTGATCTCGCCGCTGTCACGAATCGGTTCATGGATGCTCGCGACTTCGCGAACCCGACCGCCCATCACCACGGCCATACTCTTGCCCACATTGGCGCTGGTGTAGTCCCAAAACTTGTCACCGGCCTCATTCGTGAGCGTGAACCTAACCTCTCTCTGTCCCGTATTCGGGTTCGTGCTCGGATCGGCGGAACGAAAGTCGCTGCCCGCCACCACCGAAACCCGCTCCAGAACATAAACGCTGTCGCTGTCGGAACTCGCTGTCACCATGCCGTTGCCGTGTGCCAGTTCCTGATCGGGTGGAAGCACCCCGCCCAGGCTGGCCATCGCTTCCTGCTCGTCCTTGTAAGGACCGCTCACCACCGCGTGAATCTCCAGTCGCGCCGTGTCCGAAATAATTCTCTTTACCCTGTCCAGGTCCTCGACGCCGGGCAACTCCACAAGGATCTGGTTTTTGCCCAGTCCATACTTCTGAATCAGCGGCTCGCTCACGCCCAGGCTGTCTACCCGGTCGCGAATGCTTTCGATGGCCTGTTCGACCGTCTTGTCCTCGAGCGCATTCTCGACCGTGGGCTTCATGGTCAGCGTAACCGTGTTGTCCGCGCCGCCTCCAGCCAGGTCGTATTCATTGGAGTACTTCGCCTCCAGCGTGGAAACAACATCGCCCGCTTTGCCCGGCGCAATCCCTTCCACGCGCACCACAGTCGGATTCTTAGGATCGGGCTTGAAAATCTGCGCGAAGCCTATGTTCGCCGTCTTCAAGTCCTGTTGAACCCGCGCCACAGTATTGTCCGTCTCGGCGCTCACCGCCTCTGACACCACCACCTGCAAGATCAGGTGCGCGCCGCCCTTAAGGTCCAGCCCAAGGTGGATCCGTTTGGTCAGCGATTCCTGCAGCGCGGCGCCGCTCACCCCAGATGGAATGCCGAAGATGCCGTACAGGCAAATCAGCATCACCGCAATAATCAGGGCAACTCTGTTCTTCAGATTCTTCTTCATCGTCCCGTTTCTCTACTTCGATTCAGTGGTCACTGTCCACTGCTCACTGTTCACTGTCTTGCGTGGTCACAGACGCAATCGCGCTCTTTGCCACTTCCAGCTTCACGTTGTCCGGAGCCACCCGGATTACAAGTACATCGTCCTTGATGGAGACAATAATTCCGCGAATGCCTCCCGCGGTCGTCACCCGGTCCCCGGCCTTGATTGAGCCCAGCATTGCCTGCCACTCTTTTTGCTTTTTCTGCTGCGGCCGGATCATCACCAGGTAAAGCACCGGTATCAACAGCAGCGGCAGAAGCATTGACAGATTGCCCGCGGCTCCTCCGGCGGGCACATCCGCCAGCAATGCCAATCTCATCGCCAAATCCATCCCTGCTCTCTTCCTTCGCCCGTCCCCGCCTGCGAGCACTCTCGTTCATTCAGGGCACAGACACACCCGGCCTCAGCCAGTCGCCTATTAGATTTGTCTCCGGGAATGTTCCTGGCCGCCGTTCGATCCGGCCCTCGCTCTGGCCAGACTCTGGGGGGAAGGCCGCGCTTGCCGAACGCCGGGATATTCCTCTCCCGCGCCCGCACCCGTGTCCTTGACCCAACTGCCGTCTGCTTCCTGTTCGACAAGGCCTTCTCTGATTCGTCCGAACCGGCAAATCACACCTTCACGCCGCTGATTCAATCCGTCCGGATTCCGAAAGAATGCCCAGATAGATAAGATACGCGTGGCCGGGGGCGTGTCAAGGCTCGCCGCCCTTTCCTTCCCGCACAGCCGCCTGTGATCCGAGGCACATCGAGCGTCTTCCACGCCGCTTATAAAACCCTTAGAGTTCGCGTACTCCACTCTTACGGCCCGTAGATTCTGCTCAATAAAGAGTGCCATCCACGCCGCCCTGGTCCGTGAAGCACCCGCCCCTCAAATGGAAAACGGGTAAGTTTGGAAGGCGGATAAGTCCGGAAGGCGGGAACAGGAAACATCCGATGCTCCAACTCTTACTCCGTTTGCTCGTTCTCATTCCCCTGGGGTTCGCTCTGCTCTTCCTCGCCTGGGCCTTCTGGAACTTCTCAAAAAGATCGAACAAACACTAGCAATCTCTTGGTCATCTGCTCCCGAAAGCTGACTCGTCCGCCGCGGCGGACTAACTTGCTGGCTCGCTGACCTACTGACTTGCTAACTCGCTGACTCGCTAATTAACGGGCTTCGTTGTTTCCGCCGGCGCAGCTTCTTCGTCTCCCGACTCCTCTACCAACACCGCCGATCCCGGCACAATATCGAAGCTTACCCCGTCCTTGCCGGCAGGATGAAACGTAATCTTCAGCGGTTCCCGCTGCCATTCCGCTGCCCCGCATACCGGGTCCGCGTGGTTCCCGGCGTCGAAGCCAGTCAGCTTCTTCACCAGCACCGGCTTGCGCCCCGCCACCTGCGCTACCACGGCATATAGGCTCTTTCCGCTCGCGCTAACACCGCAATAGGCCCCGTAATCGCGGAACCAGCTTACCTGGCTCGCGCCCGGATCGTAGTCCGGCAGTTTCAGCGCTGTCGTATGCCCTGTCACGCGGTCCACCAGCAGCCACGGTCCCCGCTGCCAAACCCACTGCCCTGTCTTGTTTCCCGGTGCCGGTTTGTCGCCAGGCAACTCATCGTTCAGCCGGATCGCCCTGCGCACCACAAAGCTCCGGTCTGTTACGTCGTGCGCATCCCCGGTAGTCCACTCCTTCAGCACCCCATCCACCAGCAGCGCCCGAGTCTTCAGCCCATCCTCGCCCGCCAACGCGCCGGCCGGGTCCCCGGCCTTCGAATACGGCACCTTCTTCGCCGCGCCCAGAAACACCGTGTGCACCTTGCGCGGAGCACCTGAAGCCGCCAAAGCGCCCCCAAGTCCAACCGCGAACACAATCCCTGCGACTAACCAATTCCGTCGAACCTGCATGACGGTCTGACTCCTGTCTCTGCGCTGGGTGCCCCACCCCTGCGATGCTCTTGTCCCTTTCGCAAAGGTGAGAATCAATGCATCCCTTCCGGCGGCCTATTCCCTAGTCCCTATTCCCTAGTCCCTGGCTTCTCTCCACGGCCCGCGCCACGCGAAATGCCGTGCCCTCATTCAAATGCGCGGCCAACACCTGCATCCCCACCGGCAATCCCGTCGACGTTGCCCCGCAAGGCACAGTCACCCCGCAGATCCCCGCCAAACTCGCCGTCACCGTGTAAATGTCCGCCAGATACATCGCCAGTGGATCGCCCGTCTTCTCGCCCAGCTTGAACGCAGCGGTAGGAGCCGTCGGCGTCACAATCGCATCCACTTCCGCAAAAGCCCGCAGGTACTCCTCAGCCAGCAACCGCCGCACCTGTTGCGCCTTCAAATAGTAGGCATCGTAATAGCCCGCGCTCAGCGCGTACGTTCCCAGCAAAATCCGCCGCTTCACCTCAGCGCCGAACCCCTCATCCCGCGAGTGACTGTACATTGCATTCAAATTCTCCGATGCCGCCGACCGGTACCCGTACCGCACCCCGTCAAACCGCGCCAGGTTTGCGCTGGCCTCCGCCGTGGCCACCAAATAATACGTCGGAATCGCGTATTTGGTATGTGGCAGCGAAACCGGCTTTACCGTGCACCCCGCAGCCTTCAGCCAATCAATCCCCCTCTCGATCGCCGCCCGTACTTCCGGATCAAGTCCTTCGCCGAAGTACTCGTCAGGAACCCCAATCCGCAATCCCTCCGCAGGCTTGTCGCTCTCCGCCGCATAATCAGTCACGGGCGCAGCAGAACTCGTCGCATCTTTCGGATCGCTTCCCGCAATCACGCCCAGCACCGTCGCCGCGTCCCGCACATGCGCCGCAAACGGTCCCACCCGGTCCAGCGACGAAGCAAATGCAATCAGCCCATACCGCGAAACCCGCCCATACGTCGGCAGCACACCCACCACCCCGCAAAAGCTCGCTGGCTGCCGAATCGATCCGCCCGTATCGGAACCCAGCGTAGCCACAGCAAGGTTCGCCGCCACCGCCGCCGCCGCTCCCCCGCTAGACCCGCCGGGAACCCGCTCCGTATCAACCGGATTCCGCACCGGCCCATACGCCGAGTTCTCATTCGAGGAACCCATCGCAAACTCGTCGCAGTTCAGCTTCCCCAGCAGCACCGCGCCCGCGGCCTCCAGCTTCGTCACCACTGTCGCGTCATACGGCGGCCAGTAGCCTTCAAGAATCTTCGACCCCGCCGTAGCCGGTGCCCCGCGCATCACCAGCACATCCTTGATGCCCACCGGAATCCCTGCCAGCGTCGGCAGCGGATCGCCATTCGCGGCCAGCCGGTCCACTCGCTCCGCCTGCTCAAGCGCTCGCTCTTTCGTCAGGCTCAAATACACATTCAACCGCGGATTCACCTGCGCAATCCGGTCGTAGTAACTAGCCGCCAGATCCGTCGCCTTCGTCGTGCCCGCGGCAATCTCCGCGCGCAGCTCCGCCAGCGTCTTCGGCTGTTCAACAAATGTCTCGGCTGTCATCTTCTCGCTAGCCAATCGCACTTCCCTCTTTCGTTCTTAACCACTGATCGCCGATCACTGACAACTGATAACTGATAACTATCTCTCAATCACCTTCGGCACCTTGAAGAACGCCCCATCCGTCTCCGGAGCCTGCGCTAGCACGGTGGCTCTCTCCAGTGAAGGCTGCACAGCATCCGCACGAAGCCCACCCGCGCCCGTCGCGCTGAACAATTCGCTCACCTGCGCCAGTGGCGCCACTCCGCTCGTATCCAGCTCATTAAGCTCGGCTACATAGTCAAGAATGGCGTTCAGATCATGAAGCATGTGCCCCGACTCTTCTCGAGTCAACTGAAGGTGCGCCAGTTCAGCCACCCGCTCCACATCCTCAACCGTTACTTTGGCACTCATGCCTTGCTCTACTCCATCTCCGGCTTATCCTCGTCAAGCCCGCTATTATCCAGTCCCGGAACCTAAAGTATAGCCCGCCCTCCAGGCCGCCTCAGTCCACCGTCAACGTGATCGTCGCACTGTGCTGCACCCCCGTTGAACTCACGTTCACCGGAATCGAATACGTTCCAGCAGGCGTTGCGCCGGAGCTTG
>JBEKZG010000137.1:0-9611 GCA_049510095.1 Occallatibacter sp. | reverse complement strand
CCCTTGAATGAAACCAAGAACGCTTGTTCTTTCGGCTTCGTAAGGGAAACTGAACTCGTAGCAGGGCATTCCCAGGGTGACTCAATCTGATTCTCGGACAGTGTGGCCGCTGGTAAGAATGCTGGTAAAGCATATGCTGCCATGCTTAGCTCCTTCTTCCCCAAATCTGATGCATTGTGGTCGTAGTCAGCTCTGCGAATGAGCGAACAATCCACTCTCGGCCAAGATCAAAGAAATCCGTGCCTTCACCGATCTGTCCCCGCGCCGTCAGATCCAGTAGGAAAATCGGGACGCCGTCGGAGAGACGCCTTACGGATTGAAGAGTAACGTGGAGGCGCCCGACAAAGCGTCTGCTTTGATCAGTTATCGGGAATCTAGCGTGAAACGTTAGATCCTGAACCCGTCCGGGATATGAAGACGTCGGCTGCTTCCAGGCGGTGAATACCTTGTCGATCTCAGCATGAGTCTCCCAGCCCGCACCGGCCACAATGTGATTGATGTATGTTACTTCACACTGATTGACACGAACGACTCCCAGTTGGTTGCGAGATCCAAATTGAGCAAAGCCCATGAATTCCTGGTCGAAGCTCCGACGCACATACTCATACCGTGGGTACGGAGCTCCTTTCCCTATCCCACGCCAGTTTTTGATAAAACGATCTCTCTGCACTTGGATTAGATCTGTGGCCGCTTCATCGGCAAACCAAAACCTTGGGATTGGAGGAGCCTCTAGCGCTTGAAACTGAATACCCATCCCCGTCTGAGTCTGCTAGGTAAGCACCTCAATCTGCGGAGGAAGTTCCCCATGCTCTTCTGTCTTCGGATATCGTTCATGAATCTCGGTCCAATACAGGCCGAAGTGGGCAGTTTGCATCGAAGATAATCGATCAAACTGCGCAGAAACGAGCACTTCCACCACAGGTGGATTGTCGAAATCTGGCAGATTGGCTGGTCGACCGGTCACCATAGGTACCCTTCCGGGTTGGATGACATTGTATTGTTGCGCTGAAATCTCCGGGATTTCAAGGGTTTTCATCCAGTTATTTCGGATCTGAAGTTACTATACTTGATTACCCAAGGCGAGCGTAATGGCGGGACATGAGTCAATTGTTTGAAGCTGTGGACTGGGCTTCGAGTTCAGCCAGGCGCTGCGACCAACTGTCGGGATTCCAGAGGAAAGCCATCTTGATTCGATTATGCACGATGGGGAATAAGGGCAGTCTCAGGAGAGCGTGGCGCGTTGGCTGGAGCCGATTACCAAAAACGCCACAAGGGTTTCTAATACTACAGTGTTACGAAATTTCACGTTGCGCCGAATCAGGAGAGTTAACAGAGATGGAACGTCATATGCTGCAAACCGCGAAAACATTGGCAGAAATCATCATGTTCCGATCAGACCTCGGCTTTGTAACACTGTAGTACTAGCTAGAACTGCCGGTCCGGCTAAGTCGCAGCATTTATCTGTTAGCCTTTCCACGATGCTCGACTCCCTCAGCACCGCGAGGCTACTGCTCCGCCCCTGGCTCGAGTCAGACCGCATACCCTTCCAGCAACTCAATGCCGACCCGCGTGTCATGGAGTATTTCCCAGCCCTTCTCACACCCCAGCAAACCGATGAAGGAATCGCGCGTGTCGAGCGCCACTTCGCCCAGCACGGCTTCGGCCTCTATGCCGCGGAACTCATCGAGACCAATACCTTCATCGGCTTCATCGGCCTCAACATCCCCAATTTCCAGGCCTCCTTTATGCCCGCCGTCGAAATCGGCTGGAGACTGGCTTTCGATTATTGGGGCAAGGGACTAGCCACAGAAGGCGCATGCGCCGCCGTCGAATACGCCTTCCAAACCCTCCATCTTCCGAGTCTCGTCTCCTTCACCGTCCCGGCAAATCTTCGATCCTGCCGCGTGATGGAGAAGCTGGGCATGGTCCACGATGCTTCCGGCGACTTCGAACACCCCAACCTTCCGCCCGGCCATCCCCTACGCCGCCATGTCCTCTACCGCCTTCATTCCCGGATGTAAAGCGGTCACAGGCTGGCTTCCACCGCTGGTTTGGGCCGCGGGCTCTCTGTCCGTTCGCTGCGGCAACGTGCTTTCGCCGCCGCGCACGGACTCGCCTTGCCGCGGCCTCTGTAACTCCCGCCGCAAGCCTTCAATAATCTCTCGTGCCATTTGTCTCTTGCTTTTCTTTGTCAAAAGGAAACCTCGCTTCATCGGGGTGGAATCGAGCCCGGAATCCGCGGACCTGAGTATTGACCGGCGTCGTGATCCACTTCTTCAGGTCGTGCGCTCTCAGTTCTCCGATGCGCAAATGGGACGAAACGGTACTTGTCGTGGAGAGGCAATACGCGGTGCTCCTCTCCAGATACAGTCACGGATATCGAGACTTCAACCACCCAAGCCTGCGGAAGGACACTCAATTCGGGCATGATTTGTAACAGGGCATAACTTCAGTCGCGCCGATAAAGGCCAATAGAGTGCATCGGGCTGGTAGTTTATCCAGAACACCTTGGGAATGAAGACACGGGAAGGAAGGGAGGAGATGCCGTCTTCTGGAGTCCCGAGCAGGACGCCGCTTGATGCTTAACATCTCACTTCAAACTGCCATCACGTTCTTTGGTTCTTGTTCGAACCTCTTACTGGTGGTGATAGTAGTGGTGGTGATGATGTCTGTAGTGGTGATGATGGCTTTGGCCTACTGCCACCACCACCTGCGCCTGCGCCGCATAAGGTGCTGCGATGCAGAAGACGAGAGCCAGTGCGAGCAAAATCTTTTTCATACCCTAAGGATGACTCGTCGGGCGGCGAATTGCAGGTCAACATTGACCTGCGCGTATTTCTGAAGCCAATGAACTGTGGGCCAAATTCTACCCCCCACCCCACCCACAGTTCTTCTTCACAAATTCACTTCTTCACTCTTTCACCCCGTCCTCAGCCCACTGTCATCCGCCAGCCGCCACCACCTCACAGTCTTCTTTTGGGTAATTCTGTGGTGACCGTGTCGTCGATTTGATCCAATTCCCAACCAACCAAACGTCCAAAAAGTGAAATTGGAAGGTTAATCTTTCGGGTTTTCCTGTACATCTGGACCAACATTCAGGCCCTCAGACTCACCTCACAAGCCAATTTTCACCCCCTTTTGTAACCCTCTAAGCAAACATTTCAGGCTGCTTCCAGCACCGCATCCGCCACCAGCGCCGCCTCACGAGCCTCCCTCACGCGATGCACCCGCACCAAGGCAGCCCCATGCAGAATCGCCGCCGTCATCGCCGCCAAACTGGCTGTCTCCCGCGCCTCCACCGGCGCGCTTTTCCCTTCGTACATCGGAGCTAACGCGTTTCCTAGGAACGACTTGTGGCTAACACCCGCCAGAAGTGGATACCCCAGCGCCAGCAGTTCCTCCTGCCGCGCCAGCAGTGCGAAGTTCTCCCCCAATCGCTTCCCAAACCCGTATCCAGGGTCGAGCACAATCCGCTCCGTCGCAATCCCCGCCCGGGCAGCCCGCTCCAGGCTAGCCTCCAACCCCTTACTCACAGTCGCAACCAGCTCATTCGGATCAAGTTGCGCCTGCGCCCTCCATTCCTCCGGCCGTCCCCGCGTATGCATTAGCACCACCCCGCACCCAGCCTCCGCACAAACCCCGGCCATCTCCGCATCCCACCCAAACCCACTTACATCGTTCACAATTTGAGCCCCCGCCGCCAGCGCCTTCCGAGCCGTGGCCGCCTTGTAAGTATCTATAGAAACAATAGCTTCTGGCCGTGCGGATAGAATTCCATCCAGCACCGGCAATAGCCGATCCTGCTCTTTTTCAGCATCCACCGTTGCGTCCTCACCACCCGCCCTCGATCCCGGCCGCGTACTCTCCGCGCCTAGGTCCAGCAAATCCGCCCCCTCGTCCAACAGGCTGATTCCATGCGCGATAGCCGCCTCAGGCTGCAGAAACCGTCCCCCATCGCTGAACGAGTCCGGCGTAATATTCACCACTCCCATCACAAGCGTCCGCCGCCCCAGCTCCAGCGTCCGGCTACGCAGCTTCCAGCTCGTGACTATCCGTCTAACTATCTTTTGTTCAGTCATTTACCCTCTGACAACGGCCTATTCCGTTTTTCGCGATCGGTCATCTGGGGCCATCTCCAGATATCCATTCCAGAATGCTACGCCGAAAGGTCCTCGCCTCCTGCTAAACTTCCCAGCATGAATGCCCTGAGGCGAATCCTCCTGCTCTCCCTCACCGCCGCTGTTCTTTCGTCCGGTCTCGTCGCCCAGGCCCCGAGACACCTCGCGCATCCCGCTCCAACATCCGGTCAACTCGCTGACCGCATTCAGCTTATCCTGAAGGACCCATCCTTGAGCCACGCCACATTCGGCATCAGCGTTACCACGCTCGATGGCAAATCCCTCTATGGCCTCAACGAAGGCCGCCTCTTCATCCCCGCCTCCAATGTCAAGCTCACCACTACCGCCGCCGCCTACGCCCTGCTGCCCGTCGACCTCCTCACCTGGACCACCAATGTCGTAGCCGGCGGCGAAATCGATTCCGGTGGCACCCTCCACGGCGACCTCATCCTCCTTGGCTCCGGCGACCCCACCCTCGACGTTCGCCGTTACCCCTACCGCCCGCCATCCGCATCTACAGCCCCTTCCGATGCAGCCTCTTCGCCCTCAGATCAGGAGAAGCCGCCGAAGGCCATGGACATCCTCGATCTCCTGGCGCAGCAGGTTGTCCAGGCTGGCGTCCGCACCGTCGAGGGCAGCGTCGTAGGCGACGACAGCTTTTTTCTCGACGAGCCCTACGCCCAGGACTGGGCCTGGGACGACCTCCAGTGGACCGATGGCGCTCCCGTCTCCGCCCTTAGTTTCAACGACAACACCATCCAGCTCACCATCCGCCCTGACCCATCCGCGCCCACTACAACTGTCGGTGAATGGTCTCCCAACGTGGAGTACTACACCCTCGATACCGCCATGACCCCCGTCCCCGCTGGCCAGGTCTATCATCCCGGCCTTGACCGCCGGCCCGGCAGCATGTTGGTGCGCGCCTTCGGCACCCTGCCGCCGCAAGGGATGCAAACCTCGCTGGCTGTTGAAGATCCGGCGGAGTTCACCGCTGCGGCCCTTGATGAAGCACTCCTCCACCGGGGGGTCAAAATCACTGCCGGACCCGCATCCCGCCACCGTTACCCTGACGGCACCGGCGACTTCTCCGCCGAGCGCAACAAACCAGTGTCCTTCACCCCGGTCACGCTCACCACCCTCGCCGCTCCCCTTGAGGATCGAAAGGTACTGGCGACTCACACCTCTCATCCCGTGGTCGAAGATCTGGTGGTCACCAACAAGGTCAGCCAGAACCTCCATGCTGAGTTGCTCTTACGGCTTCTCGGCAAAATCGAGGGCGGCGACGGCAGTTTTGAGCAGGGCGCACGCGTGGTCCGCCAGTTTCTCGCCGGCGCGGGAATCCCCGACACAGACTTTTATCTTTTTGACGGCTCCGGTCTTAGCTCCAACGACCGGATCGCCCCCCGCGCCCTCACCCAGCTCCTCGCCTACGCCTCCCATCAGCCCTGGGGAACCACCTGGCGCAATTCGTTCCCCATCGCCGGCGTCGACGGCACCCTCGCGGGCCGTTTCCTCACCTCCCCGCTCAAGGGCCGTATCTGGGCCAAAACAGGCACGTTAAACGAGACCAACACCCTTTCCGGCTATCTCACAACCGGCTCCGGCAAAACCCTCGCGTTCTCCATCATGGTCAACGGCCACCTGCCCGGCAGTGACGCCGAGTTTCATGCCATCGACCGCATCGCCGAAGCAATCGCGGCAGCCGAATAGGAGCCCCAACATTAGTCCCGCCACCCTGTATCATCGAATCAGGATGCGCGCACGACCTATCTCCACTCTTCTCGCGCTTTTGCCCAGTCTGGCCATCTTACTCGCCGGCTGCCGTCCTCTGCCCCCCTCCAAACCCGAGTCGCAATTTACACCCGAGGAAGCGCGCGGTGCCCAGGTTTATCGCGCCAAGTGCGCCAAATGTCACCGCCCCAACGACACACGCCCTCTCAATGGCCCCGGCCTACAGGCCATCACCAAGGTCAAGGCCATGCCCTCCGGCGCGCCGCCCACCGACGAGCGCCTGACCTTCGTCATTCTCCACGGTCGCAACGTGATGCCCGCCACGCAACTCACCGACGACCAGCTCAGCGATCTGCTGGCCTATCTGCGCACCCTATGACCACAGATGCCCAGAACGACGATCAGGCGAACGACGACCCGGCCACGTCAGACCCCACCTCGCCTCGCAGAGAACTTCTCCCGCTCCCCGGCCTTGCAGCCATCAGCCTTTACCTGCTGGTGCTAGCTGGAGTCATCGTTTTTGGTGTCGTCAGCGGACGCCACTATCCGCTCATCTTTCTCGTCTTTGCCGCGGCTTTCATCGCCTCCAGCGCCGGCCTTATCATGCTCTTTCGCTGGGCCTGGTCGCTCGCTCTCGCCGCCGTTCTTCTTCTCGTCGTTTACGACCTCTGGATATTCTCCACTCAGCATGTCGGTCCCGCTCTCGTGCAAGGCCTGCTCAACCTCATCTTCTTTCTCTATCTCGTCCGCCCCGAAGTCCGCAGCAAATTGCGTTAGAGCGTTTTTGGGTCATTAGCCCAATTTTCGGATCGCCGACAATCCGCCCGGGACCTAATTCTCTTGCCGATTTTTGGATAGGACACTTTCGAGGATTGTCTTTTATGGAAGATCATTCGATTAAGACTTCGCTACTATAACTGCGGTATTCAAACTACGGGGAGTTCGCGAGACCGCCTCGTCCCTATGATCTGAGCATACGGTTAGTGAACCAGTCAGAGCGGGCCTGAATGATGGGGACTGATCGATGTCTTGTGTTGGGCATGAAGCGCATAGCGAGGCTAACGCTGCGCTTTAGCAAGAAATGAGAACACTTGGAAGCAGCCTATTCTCTGTGGGTTGCGTATTACAACCTCTGCCGTGTTCGCAAGACGCTGCACGTTATTCCTGCGATGGAGCAGGGTATTACGGATCACGCGTGGTCGATTGCCGAAAACCATTCTCTGATACGTTTACAGATAATTTCTTATTATTCTGCTAGACTTTGTTTTATCGGTGTTGGATACTTGCGTCGTAATTTGATCTACAGAATTGCTTCGCCCTGTAGTTCAATTTTACAACAGGAAACTTTTTTCTTCAAAAACCATCTAAATGATGGGAACTATCAGCCGATGATATGTGCTGAGGAGACCATGGGAGACCAAGTAAAAACAGACTTTCTCTATGCGCAGCCGTCTTTTGGGTCGGGTGCAGCTCGTGTATTTGATTTGTTTGGGCAATTCGACGAATACAACATAAGCGAGACGCCCGCAGAAGCAGACGGCAAGGCAATCGCTTCAGATTGGCTTATTGTCGGGCAGGATATAGTTGCTGCAATTGAGCAGAATGAGTCCGAAATGCAGGCTGCTTGAGACGCTGTGACTAACCGTTCTGGTAATCATCCTCCCACGCCGCCGCCGACTAGTACCGCAATCACTACGCTCACGCAATCTGTCTCATTCTCAGGGCCTCTGCCACATCCGAATCTCTTAGCAAAATATAATGAAGTGATACCCGATGGCGCCAACCGCATAATGGCTATGGCGGAACGACAAAGCGCTCACCGTGAATCCCTAGAAGCCAAAGTCGTAGCAGGCAATGTTGCGAGCCAAGCACGCGGATCGCACTACGCTTTCATTATTTGCCTTGTGACCATTGTCGGCGGATTTGTGCTGATTGAAACGGGGAAAAGCATATATGGCATTTCTGCGATTATCTTAAGTTTGGCTACTCTTGCTGGAGTCTTCGTAATCGCAAAAAAGGAGCAGAAAAAGGAACGCGTCGAAAAATCGACCGCCCTTGAAAAGCGCGGTCGCGCCTAAATTCATTCGACGCACTTTTCAGACACCACCGGGCCAGGGTCGACCCGCCCCAGCCTGTCTGCGAAAATAGAAGTCGATGCTCTCGCTCCAAAATGCCGGTAAGCGCTTCGGCCCGCGCGTCCTCTTTCTTGAGGCCAACTGGCTCATCCGGACACGCGAAAAAACCGCCCTCGTCGGCGCTAACGGCACCGGCAAATCTACTCTCATGAAGGTCCTTGCCGGCCTCGAAGCCCTTGACTACGGCACGCTCCAGCAAACCCGCGGCATGAGCATCGGCTACCTCCCGCAGGAAGGCCTGCGCCTCGCCGGCCGCACTGTCTTTGAAGAGTGCTTAACCGTCTTTGACAACCTCCGCGACATGGAGCGCGAAATCGAGCACCTCGCGGGCCAGCTCGCCGCTCTCGACCACGCCAGCCCGGAGTACGACTCCGCAGCTGAGCGCTTTTCCATGCTTCAGGAGCGTTTTCACGCCCTCGATGGCTATGCGCTCGATTCCCAGGTCGGCGCTGTTCTCACCGGCCTCGGCTTCGGCAAAGAGGACTGGACCCGCCAAACGGACGAGTTCAGCGGCGGCTGGCAAATGCGTCTGGCTCTCGCCAAACTGCTCCTCGCCAAACCCAATCTCCTGCTCCTCGACGAGCCCACCAACCACCTCGACCTGGAAACCCGCAACTGGCTCGAGGACTACCTCAAGAAATATCCGTTCGGCTACATCCTCATCTCCCACGATCGCTATTTTCTCGACGTCACCATCGACCGCACCGTAGAGATTTGGAACAAGCGCCTCACCATCTACCAGGGCAATTACACAAAGTATCTAAGTCAAAAAGACGAGCGCCGCACGCAGTTAGAATCCGCTTACCGCAACCAGCGAATCCAGATCGAGCACCTTGAAGCTTTTATCAATCGCTTCCGCGCCCAGGCCACCAAGGCCAAGCAGGTCCAGTCCCGCATCAAGGAACTCGAGAAGATCGAACGGATTGAGATTCCCGAGGAAGAGCCGGTCATCCACTTCAAATTTCCCCAGCCGCCGCCTTCGGGCCGCACCGTTGTCGAGGCTGAGAACTTATCCAAAAGTTATGGCCCCAAGCAGGTTCTAACTAACGTCAACTTCACCATCGACCGTGGCGACCGCATCGCGCTCGTCGGCATCAACGGCGCGGGCAAATCCACGCTCATCAAGCTCCTCACCGGCGCTGAAGTCCCCACGTCCGGTCACGTCAAGCTCGGCCACAACGTCATCAGCGAGTACTTCGCGCAAGACCAGTACAAAGTACTCGACGGCGACGCCCGCATGTTGGACGACATCAGCCGCGCCGCCCTCAAAGTCCCTGAAGTCGAGCTCCGTTCGCTCCTCGGTTGTTTCCTCTTTCGCGGCGACGACGTCTTCAAGCCCCTGGGCGTTCTCTCCGGCGGCGAGCGCAACCGCTTTGCCCTCGCCCGCATTCTCGTCTCGCCCTCCAATTTCCTGCTCCTCGACGAGCCCACCAACCACCTCGACATGCGCGCAAAAGACGTGCTCCTCGAGGCCATAGCCGCCTTCTCCGGCACCGTCGTCTTCGTCTCCCACGACCGCTACTTCATTGACCGTCTCGCCACGCGCGTCCTCGAAGTGGAAGCCGGCACAGTCACCAGCCACGAAGGCAACTACGAAGACTATCTGCGCCGCAAAGCAGCCGTCGCT